>NZ_JBICMM010000001.1:0-13779 GCF_043106425.1 Pseudomonas sp. FYR_2 | reverse complement strand
CAGGCAACTACTGAATCAAGGTCAACCGCCCCAACACGGTCTGCCGAGAAAAGCCCATCACCTTGCCCAGCGAATCCAGCGCCAGCAACGGTTCGCCTACTGGGAAACTGCCGCTGACCTTGCGCTGCCCCAGTTCACCATCCAGCAACAGAATGCGCCCCGGGTAATAGCGCCCGAGGTCTTCCACCACCTGCGCCAGTGGCACCTGGTAGTAATTCAACCAGCCCTGGCGCCAGGCCAGGCGGTTTTCACTATCCACCGCCTGGGTGTCGCTTAACCTGCCTGCGCTGTAGTTCACCTGCTGGTTGGCAGTCAGTTCACGCGCCAACGTGCCCTGCGCAGGGCTAACCCCCACACGCCCACTGCGTACCGTCACCTGGGCGCCCTCCCCCTGCTCGCGCACTTCGAACTGGGTGCCGAGCACTCGAACTTCGCCACCGGCAGCTTCGACCAGGAACGGCTCGCCGGTATGCGTCACCTGGAAAAACGCCGCGCCATGAAGCAACCGCACACGGCGCTCCCCCTTGGCGAAATCGACAGCAATGGCGCTACCGGCATCCAGCGTGACCTGCGAGTGGTCAGCCAAGGTCACCTGGCGAATCTGCCCGGCACTGCCGTAGTCAGCCTGCAGGTCCTGCAACCAGTACCCCGGGTGCCAACCACCGGCAACACCCACGGCCAGCACCAGACAGGCCGCCATCGCCATCGACACCGCCGCCACATGCCGCCACGGACCACGGGCCGGCGGCCTGGCCATGGCATCGAGGTAGCGTTGCAAGGCTTGCTGTTCTTCGTCGGCCAACCGCTGCGCAGGGTCGGCGCTTTTCTGCCACAACAGCTGAGCCTGTTCGTAGGCGGCGCGGTGAACAGGGTCGGCCAGCAACCACCGCTTGAACGCCGCCCCCTCGGCTTGCGCGGGCTGCTCGTTGATGCGGCTGAGCCACTGCAGGGCGGCCTGGGATTGCGCCTCGGTAATCGGGGGCATGCTGCTCATCGACGGGCGCTCCCTGGCCGGCGTGGAATGGGCGCGGGCTCGGCAACACTGGCCTTGCACGCTTCAAGGGCGCGCATCATATGCTTTTCCACGGCACTCTGGGACAGTTGCATGGCCTTGGCGATTTCGCCGTACTTGCAGCCGTGAATGCGGTTGAGCAGAAAGATCTGCCGGGTGCGTTCGGGTAATGCACGCAAGGCGGCTTCGATGCGTTGCAGGTCGTGGTCCACTTCCAGGGCCTGCTCTGGCGCCTGGGCCGTGGCCACTTCATCCACCGGCAACGCGGCTTCGGCCACGCGTTCGCGGCTGCCTTCACTGCGCAGGTGGTCGATGGCGAGATTACCAGCGCATCGCAGCAAGTAGGTGTCCAGCGCCTCGACCTTCACTTCGGGGCGCCGCCAGAAGCGCAAAAACAGCTCCTGAACCAGGTCCGATGCCGTGGCGCGGCAGCCGACGCGCCGCCTGACCAAGGCTTCCATGCGTGCCCGTTGGGCCTGGAACACCTGGACGAAACGGGCACGCCCGCCGGCACTGTCGGCGTCGGGCTCGATGATGTCCCCCTGCTCGCTCACGGCTTCACGCGGCAAACACGGCCAGCAACGGGCCGAGCACCACGCTGGCGGCGGCCAGGCCCAGCAGCAGCCGCGGCTGGTAAGGCAAGCCGAACACCCAGAGGGTTACCCCGGCCATTATCACCGCCGTCCACTCCACCAGCCCATGGGCCCAACCACGCAGGTGCACGCTGAGGACCAGCGACAGCATCAGCAGCAACCACCCGGCGATACGCAACAGCCGCAACTGCCCAGGGCGCGGCTTGCGCCCGAGCAGGTCGCTGAAGTGTTTTTCCATGGCCAAGCACAGGGCGACAAAACCTGCGAATGCGATCAGTGCGTTACCCAGCATCAGCTCGCCTCCGCTGTTTCAGTGCCCGGCTTTTTTGCTGCGCGTGGGCGCTTGGCAACCGGCTTGGGGCTGCGCAGCATCTTGCCGGCCAGCCAAGCCAGGAACAGGCCGGTGGCCAGGGCAGTCAGGTCGAAGCCGGCCATGGCCCAGTCACCCTCCAGCAGCGAATGGTTCAGCCCGCGGTGGGTACTCAGGCCGTTGAGCAGTGGCAGCAAGGCAAAGGCCAGCGCACCCAACGCCAGTTGCTCGCCCCAGGCCCTGCGCCCGCTGCGTAGTAACGCATGCACCAGCGAAAGGCCCCAGACGATGAAGAAGGCATTGACCTCCCAGTCGCCCCGGCCTTCGAAGCCTATCGGGACCAGGCGGTTGGCCCAGAAGAAAGCTGCCACCGCCAGCAGCAAGCCGCTCATGCTGGCGATATTGAGTACCTCGACCAGGCGCAGCTCGCCCGGTATGCGCTCGCTCTTGGCGTGCTTGAGCTGGCGCTTACCCAGCCACATCACCAACCCGGTGCCGATCACCGCAGTACCGGCCACACCAAAAAAGAAGTACAGCCAGCGCAACCAAGGCCCCGCGAAGTTGCCCATGTGCAGCCCGGCGAAACTGAAGGCGGTCATCATTGCCCCGCTCTCTGGCTTGCCCTGGCTCAGCAGCTCGCCACTGGCGCCATCGAAGGTCCAGTTGGCGCTGCGCCGATACGCCACATGGTCGGCAGACGATTGCGTGAAGGTGACGCGGGCATTGCTGTCGCCCGGGTTCTGCACCTGGATGTTGCCAATACGCGCGCGGGGTTGCAGTGCCTGCACCTGGGCATACAGGCTGGGCAACGGCACCAGCGGTGCAGCCACATGGGCCGCCTTGGGCGCATCGTCGCGGCCGAACAGGTCGTTGAAGTACTTGTCGGTGTCATTGCCATAGCTGGCCATGATCCCCGCCGGCATCACCATGTACATGAACAGCACCAGGCTGCTGTAGCTGATCATCAGGTGAAATGGCAGCACCAGCACTCCGATCGCGTTGTGCCCGTCCAGCCAGGAGCGTTGGCCCTTGCCGGGGCGGAAGGTGAAGAACTCCTTGAAGATCTTCTTGTGGGTGATGATGCCGGTGACCAGCCCCAACAGCATGATGAACGCGCAGAAGGTCGACAGCCATCGGCCGAACGGGTAAGGCATCTGTAGCTGGAAGTGGAAGCGGTAGAAGAACTCGCCACCGCGGCTGTCGCGCGCTTCAACCGGCTGACCGGTCTGGGTATCGAGGGTTTTACTCACGAACCCGCGTGGCCCGCCATTGGGGTCGCGGTAGCCCACGCTCAAGGCGGCCTCGCGCGCGTTGGGCATGCGAATGAACCAGGTGCCCGAATGCCCGGCATTGTCCTGCAGGTAACGTTGGGCCACACCCAGGCTGTTGAGCGGATCCAGGGCATGGCTGCGCACTTCGGGCTGCGCCCAGTGGGTGATTTCTTCCTTGAAATACGACAGCGTGCCGGTGAGGAAGATGGCGAACAGCAGCCAGCCGAAGATCAGGCCGGTCCAGGTGTGCAGCCAGGCCATCGCCTGGCGAAAGCCTTCTTTCATGGGTTTTTCATCCAGTAGGCGACGCCGCTGATCATGCCCAACAACAGGCTTGGCGCCAGTACACCCAGCCAGGCACGCCAGGCGTTGCGGCAGGCGAAGCACCAGATGAACGCCAGCAGGTAGAAGACGAACGACAGCAACAGGCCGGTGAGCGTGGCATCGACCTTGGGCAACGGCGCCACCAAGGCAATACAGACGCTGGCCATCGACGCCAGCAAATAGCCGCCCAGCAGCGCGGCCAGGCTGCGTGAGGCAACGCCCAGCCGGTAACTGAGCGGGAGGCCGGCGGTTTTGCGCGTCATGGCGAAGGTCCGGGCGTTTTCGGGGCTGCAATACTAATGATTTCAATTCTCATAAGCAAAGCCTGCTGACAGGTGACGTTTGCCGAAACAGACGGCCACCCCTAAAATGCGAAAAATTCTTACTACCGCGTCCGCGCCGGTGGTGCACGCAACGCGAATTCTGACCTGCAGCAAATGGGGGGCCGCTTTGTAGCCCCTTTTGCAACAAGAAATTTATTTTCAAAAAGGGCTTGAATTCATTCCGCAGTTGCCTGACCTTAGAGTCAAGAGGCGCAGAAATTCCAAGGGTCTCAAGGGCCTAGGCGCGCCTCCATGCGAGCAAGCTGAATAAGGATTGAATCATGCAAATCCAGGTCAACAGCAGCAACCATTTCGAAGGCAACGCCCGGCTGGATCAGTGGGTCCGCAGCACACTGCAGAACTCGCTGGAACGGTACGAGGAAGACCTCACCCGCATCGAGGTTCACCTGCGCGACGAGAACGGCGCCAAGCCCGGACCGCATGACAAACGCTGCCAGATGGAGGCTCGCCCAAAAGGCCACCAACCGATTTCCGTGACCCACATCGCCACTTCGCTGGACCAGGCAGTCGACGGTGCCGCCACCAAGCTCAACCACGCGCTGGAACACTTCTACGGCAAGTTGCGCAGCAAGCGCGGCGCCCTGGAACTGAGTGACCCAGACGCCTGATCGGCAATGCAAAACGCCCGGCCTGAAGCCGGGCGTTTTTGTTTGTAGCGATCAACGGCAGTGAACCAACCCGCCGCGTTGCCAGTCAACTTCTGCAGTCATTCGCTGCAGAAGCAAGAGCATGAACAACCCATTCGAACGAATCAGCGCTGCATTCGCCCCCGAATACCGGGTCAACCTCAGCATCACAAACCTCGACGGCAGCATCATGCTGACCCTGTCCGACGATGCCGGTGTGGTCGCCAGGCGCCTCGTCTCCCAGGCCCAGCGCAACGACCCGGTGCGCCTGCAACGGGTGATCGACAGCATTCGCCTGGGCCTGGCCATCGAATTCAGCCAGAACCCCATGCAGGTGCTGGCCGCGCTGACCCGCGACGCCCGTCACGAGCCGCGCCACGTCGTTGCCAACTGAGGGCTACTTGCCCTCCTCCACTTCCTTGCCGTTGGCATCCAGCACCTTGGTCGAGGGGTAGCGATACGAAGCGTAGCGCACCACCAGAATCGAGAACGCCAGCAGCAGGATGCCCCCGCACAGGTACAACAGCCCTTCGTCCGGCGCCTTGTGGTGCGAGACATCGCCGATCAGCAGGCGGGTCAGCGCGGTAATCGCCACGTACAGCAGGAAGCGGATCGGCATGTGGTTGGTCTTGAAGTAGATGCCCACCATCGCCCCCAGTTCCAGGTAGATGAACAGCAGCAGAATGTCATCGACACTGACCCCGCCCTTGCCGAGCATGTCCAGGAAGGTGACCACCGCCGCATAGGCGGTAATCGCGCCAATGCCGAACAGCGCCAGGTAATGGAAGGCCTCGACGCACAGGTTGCCCAGCGAGTCGGCCGAACCATGCAGGCCTTTGCGTAGCTTGTCTGCCCATTTGATGTTCACGATGTTCCATTCCCCGATACGTCTTTAAGGATGATGCGTCACCGGTGTGACGCTTGTGCCATGCAGTTAAAGGGCCAGGCCCTTGGCTTGGAAGGCGACCGATTGCCGCAAGGCACGTGTGGGCCAGGCTGAAGAATCAGGTTGCGTGATGATGGCAATGCCATTACTGTATGCGCATACAGTAAACTGCAACACAACCAGCAAAAAGGCATAGAGGTGATGAATGGCCGTCGAAGTGGTGTACCGCAGCAGCCGCGACCCGGAGCGCTTGTTCATGGATAAGGCCGAAGCAGACCGTCACGACAAGATGCTCGAACTGGCCGAGCGCCTGGCCGAAGTGCTGCACAAGGCAGTGCCGTCGCTGACTGAGCAGCAGGTTGAGGAAGCCGGTATCTACATGGCCAAGAACCGCGATGTGTTTGCCCGGGCGTTCAAGAGCCAGCCGGATGCGTTGGGCGAGTTGCTGGAAAGTGGTGCTGCCGAGTGAGATCGGCGCCGCCTGCTTCGCGGGCAGGCCCGCTCCCACAGGTATTGCACAAGTCTTGAAGCCTGTGGAGTACTTGTGGGAGCGGGCTTGCCCGCGAAGAGGCCGGTAAGGCCAACATCAACATTCAGCCGTAAAGCAACCGTTCCGCCAGCATCTGCGCCACCCGCGCCGGAGAACGCTTCTCCGCCTGGGCATGGCCGAACACTTCGGTCAGCCGTGACGGTATCCGCGCCAAGTGCGCGGTGATGGTGCCCAAATCCTCGCCACGATGCGTCAGCGCCACGTAGATCAAACCACCGGCATTGATCACGTAGTCAGGCGCATACAATATCCCGCGCGACTCCAGTTGGTCGGCCACCTGCAAGGTGGTCAGCTGGTTGTTCGCCGCTCCCGCCACCGCCGCACAACGCAACTGCATCACGCTTTGCCCGTTCAGCACCGGCCCCACGCCGCAAGGGGCGAAGATGTCGCAAGGGGTGCTGATCAACGCATCGTTGGTCACAGGCTTGGCATCGAACTGCTCCATCGCCAGCCGCACACGTCCTGGGTCCAGGTCGCTGACCAGCAGCTCCGCGCCCACTGCATGCAGTTGCTCCGCCAACGCAAAACCGACATTGCCCAAGCCCTGCACCGCTACCCGCAGGCCTCTGAGGTCATCACTGCCCAGCCGGAACGAGGTGGTGGCGCGAATACCCGCGAACACCCCCATCGCCGCATGTGGCGAGGGATCACCCGATGCGGTGGTACTGGTCACATGGGGTGTGCTCTGAGCAATGCAGTCCATGTCCAGGGTCGAGGTGCCGCTGTCCACGGCGATGATGAAACGCCCGTGCAAGGTATCGATGAAGCGGCCAAAGGCCTCGAACAGTGCGGCCCGGTTTTCCACATGCGGGTTGCGCATGATCACCGCCTTGCCACCGCCCAGTGGCAAGCCCGCCAACGCCGCCTTGTAGCTCATGCCCTGGGCCAGGCGAATGGCATCGGTCATGGCGCTTTCGTCATCGGCATAAGGCAGGTACCGGCACCCGCCCATGGCCGGGCCCAGTTGCTCACTGTGGATCGCCACAACCGCTTTCAGGCCCGTAGGCGGGTCGTTGAACAGGTGCAAGGACTGGGTACGGGTGCTTTGCATCAGAGCGAACATCGACAGGCCCCCCATAAGGTGCTCCCTCCAGTATAGGCACCGCGCTGAAGCTGATGCCGCCGCCGGACCACTGGACGAAACCGCGCGCCACGGCTAATACTCAAGCGTGTGTGGAGAAGCCCCATGAACCCACGTCAAGCCTGCCTGGCCTGCCTGGAACGCGAGCCTGTCGCCCTGCTGGAAGCCACATTGTGGATTGCCGCCGAGCACGACCGGAGTGTCGAGCCCGCGGCCAGCCTTGCCGTGCTGCAAGACCTGCAGCGCGATATCAGCACCAACCTGCCGATGCTGCCCCTGTGCGAACTGGCCCAGCCGCTGCTGCGCCAGCTCAATGCGCTGGGCTTCCAGCAGGATGAGTACCACCCCCTGCGCCCGCAAGCAGCGATGATGGACAAGGTGCTGCAACGCCGCCGTGGCCAACCGCTGACCCTGGCCATCCTCGCCCTGGAACTGGCCGGGCGCCTGTCCATTCCGCTGGAGGGTGTGGGCTTTCCTGGCCATTTCCTGCTGCGTGTACCGGGCGCCGACCACCTGCTCGACCCCTGCGGTGGCCGGCGCCTGTACCCCAACGATTGCCGTGAGCTGCTGGCCCGCCAGTTCGGGCCGCATGTTGCGCTGACGGCCGAGCACATGCGCAGCGCCACCCCGCTGCAGATGCTGCAACGCCTGTCACGCAACCTGCGCCAGCTGCACATCAGCAACGACAACCACCTGGCGGCGTTGATCGATGCTGAACGGGTCATGCAGTTGGGGCCGGTGCAGGTCAGTGACTACATGACCCGCGCCTCGTTGTACCAGCACCTGGATTGCCCACAGGCCGAGCGCTTCGACCTGGAGCATGCGCTACTACTGACAGAAGATCCGGCCCAGCGCCTGAAGCTGTCCGAACGCATCGGCAAGCTTCCGGCGGCGAACCGTTCGCTTCACTGAGCCGGGCTGTCCGGCTGCTGGGCGGGGTGGGCCTGGGTGAACGCCGGATGCCCGGCGGCCAGTGCGGCAACCCGCAGGATACGCGGGAAGCTGCTCAGGTCGATGTTGAAGCGTTCGGCGGCATACAGCTGCGGGATCAGGTACACATCCGCCAGCCCCGGTTGATCACCGAAACAAAAGCCTTGATCACCAATCAGTTGCTCCACTGCCGCCAACCCTTGGCTGATCCAGTGGCCGATCCATTGATTGACCTGCCCCTCGTCCTGCCCGGCCTGGCGCAGCCGGTTGAGCACGCTTACGTTGTGCAGCGGGTGGATGTCGCAGCCAATGATTGCCGCTACACCGCGCACTTTGGCACGCGCCTCGGCCGTGGCCGGCAGCAACGCGGGCTGTGGATAAACCTCTTCCAGGTACTCGATGATTGCCGGTGACTGCACCAGCAATTCACCGCCATCGGTGCGCAAGGCCGGTACGCGGCCCTGTGGGTTGATGGCAACATAGCCCGCCCCACGCTGCTCACCCTGCAACAGGTTGACCGGCAGGGGCTGGTAAGCCAGCCCCTTTAGTGCCAGGGCAATGCGCACCCGGTAGGACGAGGTGGAACGGTAATAGGTGTACAGCTCCATGCCCGCCTCTCCTCAGTTGGCCGCGATGACCGTGCCACGGCATTCGCCGAAGCCGATGCTGGCCACGCCGTCGCGCGTGCAGCGTGCACGCAGGATGATTTCGTCGCCGTCTTCGAGGAACTTGCGCACCTCGCCGCTGGCCAGTTCCACCGGCAGCTTGCCGCCCTCGGTGATCTCCAGCAGGCTGCCGAACGAACCTGGTGTGGCACCCGACAAGGTGCCCGAACCGAACAGATCGCCTGGTTGCAGCTGGCAGCCGTTGACGCTGTGGTGCGCCACCAGCTGCGCCACGGTCCAGTACATGCTGCGGGTGTTGCTCAGGGTCAGGCGGTGTGGGGCAACGCCCTGCTCACGCATGCGCTGGGTCAGCAGCAGCACTTCAAGCTCGATATCATAGGCACCGGCGGCCTGGTCGCGCTTGTCCAGCAGGTACGACAGTGGCTGTGGGTCGCCTTCCGGGCGCGCCGGCTGGGCGCAGCGGAACGGCTCCAGCGCTTCGGCAGTGACCACCCAGGGGGAAATGGTGGTGATGAAGCTCTTGGACAGGAACGGCCCCAGGGGCTGGTATTCCCAAGCCTGGATATCGCGCGCCGACCAGTCGTTGAGCAGACACAGGCCAGCCACGTGCTCGGCGGCATCGCCTACCGGGATCGCCTGCCCCATGTCATTGCCCTGGCCAATCCAGATGCCCAACTCCAGTTCGTAGTCCAGGCGTGCGCAAGGGCCGAAGCTAGGCTCGGTGTGCCCGGCCGGCAAGGTCTGGCCCTTGGGCCGGCGCACATTGGTGCCCGATGGGCGGATGGTGGAGGCGCGGCCGTGATAACCGATCGGCACGTACTTGTAGTTGGGCAGCAGCGGATTATCGGGGCGGAACAGCTTGCCCACGTTTTTGGCGTGTTCGATGCCGACGTAGAAGTCGGTGTAGTCACCGATCTGCGCGGGCACATGCAGTTGGCAGTCGCTGGCCGGGATCAGCGCCGGCTTCAACGCCGACTGGTGCTCGCTGTGCTCGCCAAGCAGCGCCTGCAAACGCTCGCGCAGCGCCACACGGGCACTGCGGCCCAAGGCGAAGAATGCGTTCAGCGCGCCACCGCGGGTGGCTTCGACGGCAGACTTGGCAGCACCGTCGAACAGGCCGGCAGCCAGCACCGCTTCCAGGTCGAGGATCGCGTCACCGATGGCCACGCCACAGCGTTTGGCTTCACCCGGCCGGCTGAAAATACCCATCGGCAGGTTCTGCAGCGGGAAGTCGCAGTGCCCGTTGGCGTGCTCGACCCAGCTACGGGCATTGGCAGTGTGGTTCATGGGTTATCTCCGGTTCGGGTTGAAGGTGCTCGGCAAGGTGGCCCAGCAACTATCGTAGTCGGCCTGCAATTGCGGGCATTCAAGGGCTTGCTGGCTCGGGCGCAGCACTTGGCTGGTCTCGAACATGAAAGCCATGGTGTTGTCGATCTTGTGCGGCGCCAGGTCGGCGGCAATGGCCTTTTCGCAGGTTTCGGCGTCGGGACCATGGGCGCTCATCACCCCGTGCAACGAGGCACCACCCGGCAGGAAGCCTTCGGCCTTGGCATCGTAGGCACCGTTGATCAGGCCCATGAACTCGTTCATCAGGTTGCGGTGGAACCAAGGTGGACGGAAGGTGTTCTCGGCCACCATCCAGCGTGGCGGGAAGATCACGAAGTCCATGTTGGCCAGGCCATGTACGCTGGTCGGCGAAGTCAGCACGGTGAAGATCGAGGGGTCCGGGTGGTCGAAGCTGACGGTACCGATGGTGTTGAAGCGGCGCAGGTCGTATTTGTACGGGACGTTGCTGCCGTGCCAGGCCACCACATCCAGCGGCGAATGCTGCAGTTCGCAAGCCCAGTGCTCGCCGAGGAACTTTTGCACCAGTTGCACCGGCCCTTCGGCTTCTTCGTAGTGCGCCACCGGGGTGAGGAAGTCGCGCGGGTTGGCCAGGCCATTGCTGCCGATAGGGCCCAGGTCCGGGATGCGTAGCGGCGCGCCATGGTTTTCGGCGATGTAGCCGCGGGCCTGGCCATCGAGCAGTTCGACACGGAACTTCATGCCGCGAGGAATCACCGCGATCTCCAGCGGTTCGACCTCCATCACGCCCAGCTCGGTGGCAATGCGCAGGCGGCCCAGCTCCGGCACCAGCAGCAGTTCACCGTCGGCGTTGAAGAAAACACGCTCCATGGAACGGTTGGCGCGGTAGATGTAAATACTCACACCGGCCGGTTTTTCCGCAGCAGCGTTGGCCACCATCGGCAGCCAGCCCTCGATGAAGTCGGTCGGTTCGGCAGGGATCGGCTGCGGGCTCCAGCGCAGGCGATTAGGGTTGATGCCACCCAACGGCCCGCTCAGCGGCTGGCGCGCCAGGCGCTCGAAACGTGGGTGCAGTGCAGACGGGCGAATACGATAAAGCCAGGTACGGCGTAGCTCACTGCGGGCCATGGTGAACGCCGTGCCCGAGAGCAATTCGGCATACAGCCCATAGGGCGCCTTCTGCGGGGAGTTCTGCCCGACCGGCAAAGCCCCTGGCAGTGCTTCGCTGGCAAATTCGTTGCCGAAGCCGCTGAGGTAGTGAAGGTCGGGTGAGGTGTCGCGATTCATCGATGCCTCCGGGCTCTGGCCGAGCCGTTGCGGGCAGCTGGCTGCTGGCCCGGTGTGGGGTGACAGCGCGTCTGCATTGTTTTTATCGTAATCAGATTACGAATAACGTAATTTGCCCCGCGCTTGGCGTCAAGCTATAAAGGCCCGACTTGAAGAATCCGGAAGCCGATATCCATGACCAAAGCCAGCTCCCCCGCCGACAACGGCAAGCAGAAAGTCCGCTCGGCGGAGGTCGGCACCGACATCCTGAAGGCGCTTGCAGAGCTCTCTCCTTCCACTTCGCTGTCACGCCTGGCGGAACATGTGCAAATGCCGGCGAGCAAGGTGCACCGTTATCTGCAGGCGTTGATTGCCAGTGGCTTTGCGGAGCAGGACAGTGCCACCAACCATTACGGTTTGGGTCGCGAAGCATTGCGGGTGGGGTTGGCGGCGCTGGGCAGCATTGATGTGTTGAAGATTGCCGCCCTGCCGCTGTCGCAATTGCGCGATGAACTGAACGAGAGCTGCTTCATTGCCGTGTGGGGTAACCAGGGCGCGACCGTGGTCAGCATTGAACCGGCAGTGCGTGCGGTCACCGTGGTCACGCAAATCGGCTCGGTGCTACCGCTGCTTACCTCCTCTACCGGCCTGGTGTTCGCCGCCTACCTGCCCGAGCGCGAGACCGTGGAGTTGCGCGACCGCGAGCTGGCCGCCCTACACCACAATGCAGAGGACTACCAGGCGGTATTGGCCGGCATTCGCGACCGTGGGCTGCACCATGTGCACGGCCTGCTGATGCCAGGTGTGGATGCGTTGTCGGCACCGGTGTTCAATGCCTTGGGGCAGGTGGTGGCCGTGATGACCGTGGTCGGGCCAACGTCGATTTTTCATGCCGACGAACATGGGCCGGCGGCGCAACGGCTGCTGGCAGCGGCCCGAGAGACCAGCTGGCGCATGGGCTATTCGCCGGCCGCGTGAGCGCCTGTAGCACTATTGCCCGATACGTAAAGGTGAATGTCATAAGCAGCTATTTTTCCTACAGGATCAAGCGCTTATTCTTAACTCACTGGCCGGCATGAAGGGCTCTTCCCCCCCGCCTTTCAGGCCTGCGAGGTTCACCGACGTAGATTTTGAAGCTCCTTGATCTAACGTCTCGATTGGCCGCTGTGGCTTGCAGCGGCCTTTTTTTTTGCCCAGAAAAACCTGCGCGCTCGACGGGCTCGCACGGCCCCGGTAGAGCGGCCTCGTGTAGCGAAAGGGCCGCAAAGCGGCCCTGACAGGTTTACTTGCGGGCCAACCCATCGGCCCGGAACATCTGCCGGATCCCGCGAATGGCCTGGCGAATGCGATCCTGGTTTTCGATCAGGGCAAAGCGCACATGGTCATCGCCATAGTCACCAAAGCCAATCCCCGGCGACACGCACACCTTGGCCTCGGCCAGCAGTTTCTTGGAAAACTCCAGCGACCCCAGGTGCGCATACTGCTCCGGAATCTTCGCCCAGACGTACATCGAGGCCTTGGGGTTCTCGACCATCCAGCCCAGTTCGTGCAGCCCCTTTACCAGCAGGTTGCGACGCTGGCGGTACTGCTCGGCGATGTCGCGCACGCACTGCTGGTCACCTTCCAGCGCAGCGATGGCAGCGACCTGCAGCGGGGTGAAGGTGCCGTAGTCGTGATAGCTCTTGATCCGCGCCAAGGCACTGACCAGCTCGGGATTACCGACCATGAAGCCGATCCGCCAGCCCGCCATGTTGTAGCTTTTGGACAAGGTGAAGAACTCCACCGCAATGTCCTTGGCGCCGGGCACCTGCATGATCGACGGGGCTTTCCAGCCGTCGTAGACGATGTCGGCGTAGGCCAGGTCGTGCACCACCAGCACGTTGTACTGCTTGGCCAACGCCACCACGCGCTCGAAGAAGTCCAGCTCCACGCATTGGGCAGTAGGGTTGGACGGGAAACCGAGGATCATCATCTTCGGCTTGGGGATCGACTCGCGGATCGCCCGCTCCAGCTCGTTGAAGAAGTCCACGCCCGGCACCAGCGGCACCGAACGCACCTGGGCACCGGCAATGACCGCACCGTAGATATGGATCGGATAGCTGGGGTTGGGCACCAGTACCGTATCGCCCTGGTCGAGGGTGGCCAGCATCAGGTGCGCCAGGCCCTCTTTGGAGCCGATAGTGACGATGGCTTCGCTTTCCGGGTCGATGTCGACCTCGTAGCGTTCCTTGTACCAGTTGGAAATGGCCCGCCGCAGGCGCGGGATACCGCGAGAGGTGGAGTAGCCGTGGGTGTCTTCACGCTGGGCAACCTGCACCAGCTTCTCGACGATGTGCGGCGGGGTGGCGCCATCGGGGTTGCCCATGCTCAGGTCGATGATGTCCTCGCCACGGCGGCGGGCAGCCATCTTGAGTTCGGCAGTGATATTGAAGACGTAAGGGGGGAGACGATCAATGCGCGCAAAGCGGCGCGGCGAACCTGGGTTGGCCATGGCTTCCTCTGAGTACGTAAGCGCCCGGAACCGTCCGAGCGACGTTGGCCGATGTGGCGGCCTGGATCAGAAGATAGTGCCGAAACATGGTACCTGTAAAGGATAATTTCCTGTTTTGTTAGAATTTTTCAGATGTATTTTTTGAAAATTAAAGATTTATGTTT
>NZ_JBICMM010000019.1:0-142920 GCF_043106425.1 Pseudomonas sp. FYR_2 | reverse complement strand
TCGTCTCGGTGTGGCGCGCATTCTACGGACGACCCTGCACCCTGGCAAGCACTTTTTAAACTTTTTTCAAAAAAAACTTCATGCCTTTCAAAGACCTAGCGTTGTCGGGTGTTTCTTTGAAGCAGAAGCCGCTGCTGGCCCTGTGACAGGGCTGGCCTCAGATCACTACACGGAGAATAATGCCCGCCTTATGCATTAAGGAGAGTTGCCCCTCATGTGGTTCAAGAACCTGCTGACCTACCGCCTGACCCAGGAAGTCCCGTTCGAGCCTGAAGCGCTGGAAGCCGCCCTGGCCAGCAAGCCGGCCCGCCCCTGCGCCAGCCAGGAGCTGACCACCTATGGTTTCGTCGCGCCGTTCGGCAAAGGCGAAGACGCTCCCCTGGTGCATGTCAGCGGCGAGTACCTGCTGATTGCCGCGCGCAAGGAAGAACGCATCCTGCCGAGCAGCGTGGTCAACGACGCGGTCAAGGAAAAGGTCGAAGAGATCGAGACCGAGCAGATGCGCAAGGTCTATAAAAAGGAACGCGACCAGATCAAGGACGAGATCATCCAGGCCTTCCTGCCGCGCGCGTTCATCCGCCGCTCGATGATCTTCGCTGCCATCGCCCCGCGCCAGGGCGTGATCCTGGTGAACTCGGCCAGCGCCAAGCGTGCCGAAGACCTGCTGTCGACCCTGCGTGAAGTGATGGGCTCGCTGCCGGTACGCCCGGCCACGGTAAAAATTGCACCGGTTGCCACCATGACCGACTGGGTCAAGTCGCAACAGGCCGCCGAAGGCTTCTATGTGCTGGACGAGTGCGAACTGCGCGACACCGCAGAAGACGGCGGCATCGTGCGCTGCAAACGCCAGGACCTGACCGGCGAGGAAATCCAGCTGCACCTGAGCACCGGCAAAGTGGTGACCCAGCTGGCCCTGGCCTGGCAGGACAAACTGTCGTTCATCCTGGACGACAAGATGGTAATCAAGCGCCTGAAGTTCGAAGAGCTGCTGCAGGAACAGGCCGAGCAGGATGGTGGTGATGAGGCGGCGCAGCAGTTCGATGCCAGCTTCCAGCTGATGATGATGACCTTTGCCGAGTTCCTGCCGGTGCTGTTCGAGGCGCTGGGTGGGGAGGAGATTCCGCAAGGGGTCTGATGTGTCTTGAAATGCCGGTGCTGGCCTGAAAGTGATTTTTCGCCGGTACCGCCCTCAGCCGCTTCGTCGGCAATACCTTCGCCCTGTGGGTGCTGGTATTTGCCGTGCTGGCCTTCCTGCAACCGCAATGGTTCATCGCCCTCAAGGTCGCTATCGTGCCGCTGCTGGGCCTGGTGCCTGACCGGCAAGCTGTGCAAGCTGCCGCTGGCCCAGCGTAAGGCGCTGGCGCTGGAGGTAGGCATGCAGAACTCTGGGCTGGGTGCGGCACTGGCGGCAGCGCACTTCTCGCCGCTGGCTGCAGTGCCGAGTGCGTTGTTCAGTGTTTGGCATAACATTTCAGGGGCGTTGCTTTCGACCTGGTTCCGGCGGATGGATGCGCCTGCAGGCGAGCCCGAAAGTGGTGAGCCAGCCAGGCATTGATGTTGCCTGGAAGGCCGCACATGTGCACTATATTGCCCACTGTGAGGACGGCCTCACGACGCACCGCGTGACCATTCCGGGGACGGCCCCATCATTCAAACGATGGAGATACACCTATGTCCTGGATCATCCTGTTCTTCGCCGGCCTGTTTGAGGTCGGCTGGGCCGTCGGCCTAAAATACACCGACGGCTTCAGCAAGCCGATTCCCACCGTGCTTACGGTTGGCGCCATGGTCATCAGCCTGGGCCTGCTGGGCCTGGCCATGAAAGAGCTGCCGCTGGGCACCGCCTATGCCATCTGGACCGGCGTGGGTGCCGTCGGCACGGTGATCGCCGGCATCATCCTGTTCGGCGAATCCATGGCTCTGGTACGGCTGGTCAGCGTGGCGCTGATCGTCTGCGGCCTGGTCGGCCTCAAAGTCAGCGCCAGCTAACCCTCTCCCCTAACGCAGGTTGCCGCGCAAGCGGCTAACCTGCTCGCGCAATGCTTCTGGCTGCGCTGCCTCCACCGGGATGGCGGCGCCGGCCACGATGGTTACCCGCGACCACAGGCGCTTGAAAAAGCCCTTGGCCGGGTCGCGGCTGAAGAAGCTGCCCCACAGCCCCTGCAAGGCCAGCGGAATCACCGGCACCGGCGTTTCCTCCAGGATGCGGTTGACGCCGCCCTTGAACACATCGATCTCACCATCGCCGGTCAGCTTGCCTTCCGGGAAGATGCACACCAGCTCGCCATCGGCCAGGTACTTGGCAATGCGCGCGAAGGCCCGTTCATAGGTGGCCAGGTCTTCGTTACGCCCGGCAATCGGGATGGCGCCAGCGGTGCGGAACACGAAGTTGAGCACCGGCAGGTTGTAGATTTTGTAGTACATGACAAAGCGGATCGGCCGACGGATCGCCCCACCCAGCAACAGCGCATCGACGAACGACACGTGGTTGCACACCAGCAGCGCCGCACCTTCATCGGGGATGCGCTCCAGGTCGCGATGCTGCACGCGGTACATCGAATGGCTGAGCAGCCAGATCAGGAAACGCATGGTGAACTCAGGCACGATCCTGAAGATGTAGGCGTTGACCGCGATGTTGAGCAGCGACACCACCAGGAACAGCTGCGGGATGGTGAAGCCCGCCAGGCCCAGCAGGAGGATGGTGAGCACCGCCGACACCACCATGAACAAGGCATTGAGGATGTTGTTGGCCGCGATCACCCGCGCGCGCTGGTCCTCGGCCGTGCGGGCCTGGATCAGCGCATACAGCGGCACGATGTAGAAGCCGCCGAACACGCCCAGGCCAACGATCGACAGCAGGATCCACCAGGCCTGCCCCATGCCCAGCAGCGTCAGCCAGTCGTGCGGGGCCGCTGCAGCCGGCACATCGCCGGAGTGCCACCACCACAACAGGCCGAACAGGGTCAGGCCGAACGAGCCGAACGGCACCAGGCCGATTTCCACTTTGCGCCCGCTCAGCCGCTCACACAGCAGCGAGCCCAGGGCAATGCCCACCGAGAACAGTGTCAGCACCAGGGTGACCACTGTGCCGTCACCGTGCAGCCAGTCCTTGGCGTAGGCCGGGATCTGCGTGAGGTAGATTGCACCGACGAACCAGAACCACGAGTTGCCGACGATCGAACGCGACACGGCCGGCGGCTGGCCCAGGCCCATGCGCAGGATCGCCCACGACTGCTTGAAGATGTTCCAGTCCAGCGGCATGTTCGGCGAAGCGGCAGCGGCCCGCGGGATCCAGCGGCTGGCCAGGTAGCCGAGCACAGCGGTGCCGACCACCCCACCCGCCACCACCGTGGCATAGCTGTCGGCCGACATCATCACCCCGGCGCCGATAGTGCCGGCGAGAATGGCCAGAAAGGTGCCGGTTTCCACCAGCCCGTTGCCGCCGACCAACTCTTCTTCGCGCAGGGCCTGCGGCAGGATCGAGTACTTCACCGGGCCAAACAGCGCCGAGTGAGTGCCCATGCCAAACAGAGCCACCAGCATCAGCGTCAGGTGGTTGGTGATAAAGCCCAGCGCACCGATCGCCATGATCACGATCTCGGCCAGCTTGATCGCACGGATCAACGCGTCCTTGGCGAACTTCTCACCAAACTGCCCACCCAGTGCCGAGAACAGAAAGAACGGCAGGATGAACAGCAAGGCGCACAGGTTGACCCAGATCGAACGGTCACCGTCGCCCAGGCTGAGCTTGAACAGGATCGCCAGGATCAGCGACTGCTTGAACAGGTTGTCGTTGAAGGCACCCAGTGACTGAGTGATGAAAAACGGCAGGAAGCGCCGCTTGCCGAGCAAGGTGAATTGCGAGGAGTGACTCATCGTCCTTGGTCCTGAGGGCTTTTCAATTGGAGGCGCGCCGGGCACGTCAGGCCACAAATCTGCATGGGAAATGCGTGCACTGGCAAGCACCTTCACACCCACAATGACCAGGTCGTCTCAGAAACAGCCCTTCATTCGAAACCGAACAACGCTCGCGCTGTATCCACCAACAGCGCCCGGCGCAACTCTGCCGAACACCCCAAAGCCTCAAACTGTTCCAAAGCCGTACTGAAACCCACCGCCGACTCATGCTGGGTATGCGGCCAGTCACTGCCCCACATCAGCCGCTCGGCGCCGTAATGCGCTTCCAGCGTACACAGCGCCTGCCGGGCGAAGGCGAGGTTCTGTTCCGGCGAGCCTTCCAGCCGATAGATACCCGATACCTTCACCCATACCTTGCCCCGCCCCCCCAGGGTCAGCAACTCGGCAAACCCGGGTTGCCCCAGACCACGGCGGGCATCAGGCCGGCCGAAATGATCGACCACGATGTCCAGCCCATACGGCTCAAGCGCCCGCACCAGCGCTGGAATGTCCACCACCTGGCGGTGCAGCTCCAGGTGCCAACCCTGCTCGCCAATACGCTCCAGCAAGGGCCGCCACTGGGCACCGGTGAGGTCGGGCAACGCCTGGCCCATGAGGTTCAGGCGCACGCCCTTCACGCCGAGTCGGGCCATCTCATCCAGCGTCTCACGCTCGACGTCCCGCTCCAGCATCACCACCCCGCGCAACTGCCCCGGCACCGTTTGCAGGGCGTTGAGCAGGTAGCGGTTGTCGGTCCCCAGGAAACTGGGCTGAACCAGCACGCCATGGCTGAAACCATGGGCCAGCAGTTGGCCCAGGTAGTCGCCCAGAGGCGCATCGTAGCTGGGCGCGTAACGCCGCTCGCTGGCCAGGTTCAGCCCGCGGCTGAATACGTGGGCGTGGGTGTCGATGGCGGTCAGGTGTAAAGCAGGAGCGTCGGGCATGGTTCTCATACAAACAAGGTGAAGTTACTGGGTGACAGCGCCAGCCATTTCCGGCGCAGGTGCAGATTCAAGGTTGCGACCACGGGTTTCTGGCAGGCAGAGGGCAGCGATCACCGCCACGCCATAGGCAATACCGGCGTCGATGCCGATGGCACTGCCCAGCGACATCGACTCACTCATGTGGCCAACCAGGAACGGAAACACCGCCGACAGCACGCGGCCGAAGTTGTAGCAGAAGCCCACCCCGGCACCGCGCACATCGGCCGGGTACAGTTCATTGAAGAACGCGCCCAGGCTGGCCGGGATACCGGCGGCGAAGAAGCCCAGCGGGAAGCCGAGGAACAGCATTTGCGTGTTGGTCAGCGGGAAGAACACATAAGCTTGCACGGTCAGCACACAGCACAGGGCGAACAGCAGAATGTTCTTGCGCCGACCGATGCGGTCGATCAACAGGCCGCTGACCACGCAACCGCACCAGAACGCCAGGATGATCACCGCCAGATAGCCGCCCGAGTTCAGCACCGAGAGGTTGCGCTCGGTCTTGAGGAAGGTCGGCAGCCAGGTCATCACTGCGTGGTAGCCACCGTGGGCACCCAGGCCGAGCAAACCGCCGAGCAGGGTCACGCGCAGCAGTTCCGGGCGGAAGATGCCAGCCATCGATTGCAGGAAGCTGGCGGGGATGGCCTTTTCTTTTTGCAGGCGCTGGAAGCTGTCCGGCTCTGGCACGTTGCGGCGTACCCAGATGATCAGCAGCGATGGCAACAGGCCGACGAAGAACATTACCCGCCAGGCGAATTCCTGCGGTACCAGCGAGTAGATCAGCGTGAACAGCGCCACCGCCAGACCCCAACCCACGGCCCAGGCGCTTTGCACCGTGCCCATGACCTTGCCACGGTATTTCGGGTTGATGGTTTCGGCCATCAGCACCGCGCCAGCCGCCCATTCACCGCCAATGCCGAAGCCTTGCATGGCCTTGACGAACAGCAGCGAGTAGAAGCCGGTGACGAACGCCGAAAGGAAGGTGAAGAAGGAGAACCAGAGAATCATCCATTGCAAGGTACGCACGCGGCCGTAGCGGTCGGACAAGGTGCCACCCAGCCAGCCGCCGATCGCCGAGGTCACCAGGGTCAGGCCGCTGATCAGGCCGGCATCGCCCTTGGTCAGGGAGAAGGCAGCGATCAGCGCGGGGATGGCCAGGCCGAACATTTGCACTTCCAGCGCATCGAGCGACCAACCGCCGAAGCAGGCCCAGAACGTCTTGCGTTCCCGTGAGGTGATCTGGCGATACCAGCTGAACATGATTGTTATCCTTCTTGGTCGTGTGTGTTACGGGCAGGCGAAGCCACTGCGCCGTGGCAGCACGGCGCAGACGGGTAAAACGGGTGAAGCAGCCGGCTTAGCGGATATCGATGCGGTAGCGGAAGTGCTGCGCATGGCCGCGCGAGCGGCGCCATTCCAGGGGCTTGCCGGCGTAGTCACGGGCCAGACGCTCGATCACCACCACCGGGCTGTCGGCCGGCAGTTGCAGCAAGCGGCCATGCAGTGCGTCGACCGCTTCGGCGGTCAGGGTCTCTTCGGCGTAGGCGACCACCTGGCCGCACAGTGCTTCATAGATCGGGTACAGCAGCGGCCCCTTGCTATTCAGCTCCACGTCCAGCAATGGCTGGAAGGTCTGGCGCGGCAGCCAGATTTCTTCAGCCAGGACGGGCTGGGCACCCAGCAGACGGGTACGAATGATACGGATCACCTCGGCGCCCGCCGCCAGGCCCAGGGCCTCGGCCACCGCCGATGGCGCTGCGAGCGGCTCGATGGACAGGATGCGGCTTTCTGGCACCACACGCTCGCCATTGGCAGCCTCGAAACGGAAGAAGCGGAACAGCGAAGACTGGAACTGCGGGCGGCGAATGAAGGTGCCACGACCCTGCTGACGTTCCAGCACGCCTTCGGCGACCAGCACGTCGACGGCCTTGCGCACGGTGCCGACCGACATATCGAATTCGCTGGCCAGGGCCGCTTCGGTCGGGATCGCCTCGCCCGGGCGCCAGCGGTTATTGGCAATCTGCTCGACCATGTGGTCGCGCAATTGTTGGTAGCGGGGCAGTCGAGCATCACCGGTCAGTGGGTGCATGGGTCTCGCTCTCGTCTTGTTATTTAAACATATATATGAATTTTTTCGAGAGTATTCCCCGTGGGTGGCGGGCTGTCAATCCTCCGCCTGTCGCCGGACCAGTGCCTGGCTTATGCTTGTGGCCGGGAAAACCAGAACAACAAGGACGTGGCAATGCTCGCCGCCATCAAACGCTACCCGCACACCGTACGCCTGTTGCTGTTGACCACCTTCACCCTCACCGTCGCCCGTGCCCTCACCCTGCCCTACCTGGTGGTGTACCTGGCCGACAATTTCCAACTGCCGATCAGCCAGATCGGCTTGCTGATAGGTGGCGCGCTGATCATCGCCTCGCTGCTGAGCCTGTATGGCGGCCACTTGGTCGACACCTTGCGCAACCACACCCTGGTCAGCGCCAGCACCCTGTTGTTCGCCCTGGCCTTTGTCGGCGCGGTCGCCAGCCGTTCAGCGTTGCTGTTCTTTCTGTGCCTGGTACTGATCAACCTGGCCCTCACGGTGGTCGATATCGCCGCCAAGGCCGGCTTTTGCGCCTTGCTGCCGGTAGAAGAACGGGCCGAGGTGTTCGCCATCAAGTACACCCTGAGCAACGTTGGTTACGCCGCCGGCCCTTTACTGGGCGTGGCCATGCTGGAACTGAACGACCACATGCCATTCATCGCCTCTGCCCTGCTTGGGCTGGCCATGTGCCTGGCCTATTGGCGCCTGGGCGACCGCAGCCTGCAGGCAAGTGCAGACAAGCCTGCGGCCGGTTTCGGCCAAGTGGCGCTGGGGCTGGCGCGTGACCGCCGGCTGGTGTGTTTCACGTTGGGCGGGGTGTTGAGTGCGGTGGTGTTTGGCCAGTTCACGGCCTACCTGTCGCAGTACCTGGTCGTCACCAGCAGCCCGACCGAGGCGGCGCGCCTGGTGGGCTATCTGGTGACCACCAACGCCGTAACGGTGATTGCCCTGCAGTACCTGATTGGCCGGCGTATCAGCCGCCAGCGCCTGATGCCCTGGTTGCTGGCCGGCATGGCCCTGTTCATCGCCGGGCTGCTGGGCTTTGCGTCGGCAGGCTCGGTGCTGGCCTGGTGCCTGGCGATGCTGGTGTTCACCCTGGGCGAAATCATCGTGATCCCCGCCGAGTACATGTTCATTGACCTGATTGCGCCGGAGCACTTGCGCGGGGTGTATTACGGCGCGCAGAACCTGTCCAATCTTGGCGCGGCACTGGGGCCGGTGATGGTGGGGTTTGCCCTGGTACACCTGTGGCCGGGGGCGATCTTCTACCTGTTGGTATTGTCGGTGATACTGGCGGGGGTCTTTTACGGGTTGGGCACCCGAAAAGGTTGATGTGTTGTTTCAGGTCAATCGCGAGCAAGTTCACGCCTACAACCATGGTCTGCGCTGACGAAGCGGCACCTGCGTGCCAGACTGATTGATCGGGACCGCGTTATCTTTTTTGCTTCGGAGTCTTCATGTCGTTGTCCAGCGGGCTGATCGCCGTGGTCGCCCTGGCCTATATGGCCGTCATGTTCGCCATCGCCTTCTATGGCGACCGCCGCAGCACGCCGTTGCCGCCGAAACTGCGTGCCTGGGTGTACAGCCTGTCGCTGGCCGTGTACTGCACCAGCTGGACCTTCTTCGGTGCGGTCGGCCAGGCCGCCGAACAGCTCTGGGCGTTCCTGCCGATCTACCTGGGCCCGGTGCTGCTGCTGATCTTCGCGCCCTGGGTGCTGCAAAAGATGGTGCTGATCAGCAAGCAGCAGAACATCACCTCGATCGCCGACTTCATCGCCGCCCGCTATGGCAAGTCGCAGACGCTGGCGGTCGTGGTGGCGCTGATCTGCCTGGTCGGTGTGCTGCCGTACATCGCCTTGCAGCTCAAAGGCATCGTGCTGGGTGTGAACCTGCTGATCGGCGCCAACGCCGATGCCACCGGCACCCGCGTGCAGGACACCGCACTGGTAGTGTCGCTGGTGCTGGCGCTGTTCGCCATCGTGTTCGGTACCCGCAGCCTGGACGTGACCGAGCACCACCGTGGCATGGTGCTGGCGATTGCCTTCGAGTCACTGATCAAGCTGCTGGCCTTCCTGGCCGTGGGCATTTTCGTCGTCTTCAACTTGTATGACGGTTTCGACGACCTGTTCAGCCAGGCCCGCCAGTCGATCCACTTGCAGGACTATTGGCAAGAAACCATCAACTGGCCATCAATGGTGGTGCAAACCGCCGTGGCGATGATGGCGATCATCTGCCTGCCGCGGCAGTTCCATGTCACCGTGGTAGAGAACATCGAACCCCAGGACATGCGCCTGGCGCGCTGGGTGTTCCCGATGTACCTGGCACTGGCCGCGCTGTTCGTGGTGCCGATTGCCTTGGCCGGGCAGATGTTGCTGCCGGGCACGGTGATTTCCGACTCGTTCGTCATCAGCCTGCCACTGGCCGAGGCGCACCCGAGCCTGGCCCTGTTGGCGTTCATTGGCGGTGCTTCGGCGGCCACCGGCATGGTCATCGTCGAAGCCGTGGCACTGTCGACCATGGTGTCCAACGACATGCTGCTGCCCTGGCTGCTGCGCCGCAACAACGCCGAGCGGCCGTTCGAGGCGTTCCGCCACTGGATGCTCTCGGTGCGCCGGGTAACCATCGTGGTGATCCTGTTGCTGGCCTACGTCAGCTACCGCTTGCTGGGGTCCACCGCGAGCCTTGCGACCATCGGCCAGATCGCCTTTGCCGCCGTGACCCAGCTCACCCCGGCCATGCTTGGCGCGCTGTACTGGAAGCAGGCCAACCGCCGCGGCGTGTTCGCCGGCCTGGCCGCAGGTATCTTCCTGTGGTTCTACACCTTGGTGCTGCCGATCGCCGCCCATAGCCTCGGCTGGCCGCTGCAACTGTTCCCGGGGCTGGCGTGGCTGCACGGCAACCCGTTGGACCTGCCAATCAGCCCGCTGACCCAGGGCGTGGTGTTGTCATTGGCGGGCAACTTCACCCTGTTTGCCTGGGTCTCGGTGCTTTCGCGCACGCGGGTGTCCGAGCACTGGCAGGCCGGCCGTTTCATTGGCCAGCAAACCGCGCGGCCCAGCAGCAAGCCGCTGCTGGCGGTGCAGATCGACGACCTGCTGACCCTCGCCTCGCGCTTTGTGGGTGAAGAGCGTGCACGCCAGAGCTTCATCCGCTTCGCCTACCGCCAGGGCAAGGGCTTCAACCCCAACCAGAACGCCGACGGCGACTGGATCGAGCACACTGAACGCCTGCTGGCCGGGGTACTGGGCACCTCGTCGACCCGCGCCGTGGTCAAGGCCGCCATCGAAGGCCGCGACATGCAGCTGGAAGATGTGGTGCGCATCGCCGACGAAGCCAGCGAAGTGCTGCAGTTCAACCGCGCCCTGCTGCAAGGCGCCATCGAGAACATCAACCAAGGCATCAGCGTGGTCGACCAGAACCTGCACCTGGTGGCCTGGAACCGGCGCTACCTGGAGCTGTTCAACTACCCCGACGGCCTGATCAGCGTGGGCCGGCCCATTGCCGACATCATCCGCTACAACGCCGAGCGCGGTCTGTGCGGCCCGGGCGAAGCCCAGGTGCATGTGGCGCGGCGCCTGCACTGGATGCGCCAGGGCCGTGCGCACTCCTCCGAACGGCTGTTCCCCAATGGCCGGGTGATCGAGCTGATCGGCAACCCGATGCCGGGCGGCGGCTTTGTCATGAGCTTCACCGACATCACCCCGTTCCGCGAGGCCGAGCAGGCCCTGCGCGACGCCAACGAAGGCCTGGAGCAACGGGTGGCAGAGCGCACTCAAGAGCTGTCGCAGCTCAACCAGGCGCTGTCCGAAGCCAAGAGCCATGCCGAAGCGGTGAGCCAGTCCAAGACCCGCTTCCTGGCTGCGGTCAGCCATGACCTGATGCAGCCGCTGAACGCCGCCCGGCTGTTCTCCGCCGCCTTGTCGCAGCAGGCCGAGGGCATGAACGAAGAGGCCCAGCAGTTGGTGCAGCACATGGACAGTTCGCTACGCTCGGCCGAAGAGCTGATCAGCGACCTGCTAGACATCTCGCGCCTGGAAAACGGCAAGATCACTCCGGATGCCAACCCTTTTGCTCTCAACGAACTGTTCGACACCCTGGGGGCAGAATTCAAGGTACTGGCGGCCGAGAAAGGCCTGGAGTTCCGCCTGCGTGGCAGCCGCCTGCGGGTGGACAGCGACATGAAGCTGCTGCGCCGGGTACTGCAGAACTTCCTCACCAATGCCCTGCGCTATGGCAAGAGCCCTATCCTGCTGGGCGCGCGCCGCCAGGGCGAACGCCTTTGGCTGGAAGTATGGGACCGGGGGCCGGGCATTGCCGACGACAAGCTGCAGGTGATCTTCCAGGAGTTCAAACGCCTGGACAGCCACCAAACCCGCGCCGAAAAAGGCCTTGGCCTGGGCCTGGCGATTGCCGACGGCCTGTGCCGGGTGCTGGGGCACCCGCTGGAAGTACGCTCATGGCCGGGCAAAGGCACGGTGTTCCGGGTCTGCGTGCCGATTGCCCGCCAGCCCGCACCGGCGCCGAGCGCCCCGGTGGAACAGGGTGGCCAACCGCTGGCCGGGCTGCAGGTACTGTGCGTGGACAACGAAGACAGCATCCTGATCGGCATGAACAGCCTGCTCAGCCGATGGGGTTGCCAGGTATGGACCGCACGTAACCAGGCCGAATGCGAGGCCCTGCTGGCCAAGGGCATGCGCCCGCACCTGGCATTGGTGGACTACCACCTGGATGACGGCGAGACCGGCATCGGGCTGATGGGCTGGCTACGCGCGCGCCTGGGTGAACCGGTGCCAGGGGTGGTAATCAGTGCCGACGGCAGCAAGGAAACCATCGCCATGGTGCATGCATCAGGCCTGGATTACCTGGCCAAGCCGGTCAAGCCGGCGGCCCTGCGCGCCATGCTCAACCGCCATCTGAGCCTGGTTCAGTAACCGCTGCATCCGGCACCTCGTCGGACAGCGCCCGCTCCAGCAAGTCTGCCGGCAGGCTCTTGCTGGCACGAGCGCCCAGCAGTTTCAGCTGTTCGCTGCGGCTGACCAGGTTGCCGCGCCCTTCGCACAATTTGTTGCGGGCAGCGGCATAGGCCTTGTCCACCTGCTGCAGGCGGCTGCCCAGCTCGTCCAGGTCCTGGATGAACAACACGAACTTGTCGTACAGCCAACCGGCGCGCTCGGCGATTTCGCGGGCGTTCTGGCCTTGGCGCTCCTGTTTCCACAGACTGTCGATTACCCGCAGGGTCGCCAGCAAGGTGGTGGGGCTGACAATCACGATTTGCCGGTCGAATGCTTCCTGGAACAGGTTGGGCTCAGCCTGCAAGGCTGCCGAGAAGGCCGCCTCGATGGGCACGAACAGCAGCACGAAATCCAGGCTGTGCAGGCCTTCGAGGCGATTGTAATCCTTGCTCGACAGGCCTTTGACGTGGCTGCGCAGCGATTGCACGTGCTGCTTGAGCGCGGCCTCGTCGTTGCCGGCGACGAACTGCTGGTACGCCGTGAGGCTGACCTTGGCGTCCACCACCACCTGCTTGTCGCCGGGCAGCATGATCAGCACATCGGGCTGGAAACGCTCGCCGTCGGCACTTTTCAGGCTGACCTGGGTCTGGTACTCGCGGCCCTTTTCCAGGCCCGCATGCTCCAGCACCCGCTCAAGAATCAGCTCACCCCAGTTGCCTTGGGTTTTCTGGCCCTTCAAGGCCTGAGTGAGGTTGGTGGCCTCGTCCGACAAGCGCAGGTTGAGCTGTTGCAGGCGCTCCAGCTCCTTGCCTAGCGAGAAGCGCTCGCGGGCCTCTTGCTGGTAGCTTTCTTCCACGCGCTTTTCGAAGGCATGAATACGCTCCTTGAGCGGGTCGAGCAACTGGCCCAGATGCTGCTGGCTGGTCTGGGCGAAGCGCTGCTCACGCTCGTCGAAGATCTTGGTGGCCATGTCGGCGAACTGGGCGCGCAGGGTATCGCGCGCTTCCTGCAGGTCTTCGAGGCGTTGCTGATGGCTTTCCTGCTGCTCGCGCAGCTCGGCCTCCAGGCGTGCGGTCTGGGCCTCCAGGCGGCGCAGTTCGGCCTCCCGGTTGGCGCGCTCCAGGCTCCAGGCGTGGGCGGCATCGCGGGCATTGTCGCGGTCGACTTGCAACAGTTCCAGCTCACGGCCCTGGGCGGCTAGTTGGGTCTGCTTGACGGTGTTGGCTTCGCTGAGGTCGCTGACTTCGTCGCGGCTCGCCTCCAGCTGCGCTTGCAGGCCAGCCTGTGCCAGCTGGGCAGCGTTGAGGCGTTCTTCAAGCAACGCCTGCTCACCTTGCCGCGCGCCCTGGCGGCGCTGCACCTGCATGACCCACCCCAGGCAAGGTAACGCGCCTGCCACCAAGCCCAGCACAATGCTGGCCAGATCCACTGTCATGCTTACCCCGAACGATCCTGGATGATTGATGCGCAGCTTATCAGCCCAGCGGGCGTGTTGCCTGTTGCAGCTCGAGTGCTCAGCCCGAGAACCACTGGCGCAGCAACCGCCGCGCCTCCTGTGACCCCTGCCCCGCCGCCAGTTCCAGCCAGTACCGCGCCTGCTCCGGCTCGCTGTGCTGGCACAACCGTGCATATTCCAGTTGCGCCCGCCGATCACCGGCGCGGGCGGCCTGACGCAGCAGTTCATGGCCAATCCGCCGGTCACGGGCATTGCCGCAATCACGGCACAGCATCTGCCCCAGGCGGCTTTGTGCGACCACCACGCCCTGGCGCGCCGGCTGTTTCAGCAGGCGCCCGGCCAAGTGCTTGACCTGGGGCTTGTCACCCAGGCGCGGGCTGTCGAGCAACCACAAGGCAACTTTCAGTGAAAAGCGTTTGGGGGGAGGCGTCGATGCCGCGGGGCTGGCGAGGTGTTTGCTGCGGAACTTCATGAGTAACAGGTTTGGCAACTCGAAAGGCGCACCACTCTACTCTTTTTTTACCGCCCCGGCCTGTCCATTTCTGGAGAATTGAAAAAAATTTAAATGATATTTTCTTGACGTTTACGAGGGGATGACCAAGCAGTCTGTCGAGGCATGTCGATTGTCGGACAGTTCACGCCTTTGCTAGCACGCCCGTCCTAGAGCAAGCGCTAGGGACAATCCACAGTTCCTGTGGATAACTCGGTGGACAACCCCCTTGCACACACCGCAAAGCCCCGTAAATTGGGGCTTTGTGTCAAACTGACGATTTTTTCACCAGCTAAAAATAGTGTTTTTTTTCATTGACTTAACCGCGCAGTCAAGGCATTGGCGAGGCTGTCGATGCGTGTTGCCGGGCTGTTACAACCGCTGCCCCGAATGTGAACAAGTGCACCATAAACCTCCCTTCGAGTGCACGAAATGGGCACATCCGCCCGGATACGGGCCATTTGCCCCCTCTTCACAGCAACGCAAATACGCGCCATACTGCGCGGCTAACCTGAACGAACGTAGTGCTTGCCAAGCGCCTGCATTTCCAGTAAGGTGCGCCTCGTTAGTACCAAGCTGAAAGTCAATTCTGGCCGCAAGCGTCCTTGCAAACCCCCTCCTCCCAAGAGTGGCGCTGCTGAAAGCAGGACCGGCCCAATCGATGATTCCCTCGCCAGCCTCAGGCTGCTCAAGCACGAATCACGTGACAGATTGATCAGGATTCCACCCCGACGGCCTAGAACCTTGGCCCCGGCGTGCTGCCTGCCTTCCGAAGTACCTACCAGTCAGCCCAAGCGCCCACCTTTGATTGCGCCCCCTCTGGCTGCCCTGTTCCAGTCAGGTTCGTTCGTCCCTTAATAAAGGCGTCACTGGAACGTTTCTATCATGCACGGATCATAACCCCCGTGTTTAAAGCAGGAACCTCCAACAATATGCATACTCATCATCAAATTCAGGCTGCCATTGGCACCCTCTCCCAGGCCTTCTCGCCGTTGAAGTGCCTTATCGTTGCCCCACGCAAGGGCAGCTTCAGCTTCACCCTGGTAGACGAACACGGCGTCGCCTGCCACACCGAGCGCCTGTACCCGGAACAGTACAGCCGTAGCGAGCCGCTGCAGGCGGTCATTGCCCGTACTCGCCAATCGCTTACCGCGTGAGCGGCGAATACTGCGGTATTCAAGCGCTGAATCTCCCCATCGCCAGTCTGCCTGAACATTCCCGACGTAATTGCCTTAGGGCATATAGCCCGGTACGTCAGGCAGCAAACGATTTAAAAACAGCTCTTTACACCACGATTATCACACTACACTTCAACTCGAGCGGTCCTTACCGCTTCCGGCGGGCCTGATCATTCACCAGCTGCCAAGCTCCAGCGCCCGTCCGGCCCTTATCTGCTCGAGGGCATCATGGGTATCGCGGCGAATGAATTGTGTCAGTATGTGATCCGACCCACCCTGGTCTACCTGAACCGTCACTGCGCCAGCGCCGAGGCCTTGTTGCTGGGCATCGCCGCCAGCCAATCGGCACTCGGGTCCGCTTTGCACGACCGACGTGGGCACGGCCTTTACCGCATTGGCGAACACCGCCATCAGGCGCTCTGGGACGACTACCTGGCTCGGGATCCCGACCTGGCCAGCCTGGTCCGCGGTCTGGCCAGCCAGCACGCCTTCCTTGGCGGGCCGCACCTGGAGCTCACCGTCAACCTGCGCTACTCCACCGCCATTGCCTGGATGCTCGTCGAAGAACAGGCCACAACGCTGCCCGCCGCAGATGACCTGTTGGCGCTGGCACGAATCTGGCGACAGGTATTCAACCCCCAAGGTCGCCTGCGCGACTTCACCTCAGCCTGGCACACCTGCATCGATCAGAGATTGCCACAGGCATCTTAAGACACGCCCTACAAAATTACCGGAAAAAAGGGAATTGTGGTCGGATTGTCCTACAAAACCGCTCTATCTTCTGCGATTGAGACTATGGCGCGGCGCGTGATTTGTTGGTAGCGTTTCGCCCCGGAGATCCCAAGGAGTTTTCTAATAATGAAAAAAGTAATGCTCAAAACCTCCCTCGGCGTAGCCGTTGCTCTTGCTTCCAGCCAACTGCTCGCCAGCGGCTTCGCGCTCAACGAACAGAGCATCAGCAGCATGGGGACAGGTTTCGCGGGACGTTCTTCTTCTGCCGAAGATGCCAGCACCGTGTTTGGCAACCCGGCAGGCATGTCCCGCCTCAAACGTGAACAATTCACCGTGGGCGGCGCTGCCGTCATCGCCAAGTCCGACATCTCGGGCCCGGGCAGCAACCTCGGGGGGGAAACCGATGGTGACATGGTGCCTTTCGTTGGCGTACCGATGGGTTACTACGTCAAGCCGATCGACGACCACTGGAGCGTCGGCTTCGGTGTTTACGTACCGTTCGGCCTGGTAACCGACTACGGCAGCGATGACGCCGCACGCTACTGGGGCAAGAAGAGCCACGTCGAGGTTGTCACCTTCCAGCCGACTGTCAGCTATGCCTTCAACGACAAGGTCTCGATCGGCTTCGGCCCTACCATCAACCGCATCAAGGGTGAGCTGGGCTCTAACCTGGCAACCCCAGCTGCACTAGGCGGTAGGGACGGGGAAGTTAAAATCAAAGGTGACGATACCGCCGTAGGCTATAACATCGGTGTTTTGGTTCAGGCCACCGACCGGACCCGTATCGGCTTGACCTATCACTCGATGGTTGACTACAAACTTGAGGGTAAAACCCGGGTAAGTACACCACTGCTACAGTCTTTCAGCGGCAGCAAATTCGATGCATCGCTGAAAATCAAGACCCCTGAATCTGTCGACCTTTCGGTCACGCATGAACTTGATGATCAGTGGACTTTGTACGCCGGCAGTACTTGGACACGCTGGAGCAGGCTGAAAGACATCACTGTAAACAACGATCTGCCTGCCCAACTGTCCGGCGGTGCAGCTGGTGCGCTATTCGGCACCATCACCGAAGAACAGAACTGGCATGACACCTGGGCCCACGCCATTGGTGCGTCTTACAAGGTCAACAAGGAGTGGGTACTGCGTACCGGCTTCACCGTCGACCAGTCGCCGACCAACAACCACGACCGTTCGCCACGTATCCCGACTGGCGACCGCAAAGTGTTCAGCCTGGGTGCTGGCTGGAGCCCGAACGACGACATGACCATCGACGTGGCCTATTCCTACCTGTGGGAAGAAGACACCAAGGTCAATCTGGCGAGTGCAACCAAGGGCAGCTACCAGGCCAAGTACGAGAACAGCGCCCACGGTATCGGTGCTTCGCTCACCTACCGCTTCTGATTCGTACGCGCCACACAAAAAACCGCCCTCGTGGCGGTTTTTTCATGCCTGCACCTGCCAACTGTCACCCAGGCACTCGCGCAGATAATCCATGAACACGCGTACCTTGGTGGTCATGGCAAAACGGTCGGCCAGGCACAAGTAGATATCCATTGGCTCGGTCTGGGCGTAGGCTTGGCCGCTGTCGCTGTATTCAAACAAGGGCACCAGCGCGCCGGAGGCCAGGTGAGGCCGCACGATGAACTCGGCCAGGCGGGTGATGCCACCGTCGTGCAGGGCCATCTGGGTCAGGGCATCGATGTCATCGCTGATCAATACGCTGCCGAACTCCGCCTCGAAGCGCAGGCCGTCGCGCATGAAGCCCCAGCGCAGAAAGCGCCCGTCCACCGGATAGCGAAACACCAGGCAGCGGTGCTCGCGCAGGGCCTCAGGCGTGACGGGTACGCCGGCGCTTTGCAGGTAACCGGGTGAGGCGCAGCAGATGAACGGGATACGCGCAATGTGCCGGGCCATTAGCTGGTCTTCCAGCTGAGGGGCAATCCGCAGGCTCACGTCGACGTCTTCACGGGCATGATTCACCCGGCGATCAGTCGTTACCAACTCTATCGAAAGCAACGGGTAGCGGGCACTGAAGGCGGGTATCAGCGGCGCCAGGACGTGGCGACCGAAGGCGGAAGTCGAGGCAATGCAGAGCCGCCCTTGGGGCTCGCTGTCTGGGGTAGTGACCGCCTGTTCAGCCAGCGCCAAGTCACGTTCGATGTGCTTCACACGCTCGTAATACTGGGCGCCAGCGGGTGTCACAGCCATGCTGCGTGTGGTGCGGCTGAGCAGTCGCACCTGCAAGTGGCCCTCCAGCCGAGCCAGGTTCTGGCTGACCGCTGCCGGGCTGAGCCCCAGATTGCGGGCGCCAGCCGCAATGCTGCCGGCTTCGACAACCTTGATGAAGCTGCGGATGGTGTTGAGCAGGTCCATTTGAGCCCCTGGATTCGTAAGAATCTCTTTATAAAGAACTCAATCCTGCGGGTCTACAGGTGCAGGCGCATGCATTGCTAACCTGCGCCTCCACTCACCTTTCAGGAGTTCGCATGAGCAACCTGTCCCAGTCGCGCAGCCGACGCAAATTACACCCGGGCGCCACGCCTTACGTTTTCGCCTTTTACATGTCGTCGATCATGGCACTGCTGATGTGCTTCGTGATCACAGCGGCCAATGCCGGGGTTAACCCGGAATACCTGAGCAATGTGCTGAAGGCCTATCAATTGGCAATGCCAGTGGCGTTTGTATGTGTGTTGATGGTGAGGCCGGTAGTGGTGCGGCTGGTGGCAATTACGGTGCATGCGAATTGAAGTAGCCCGAGAACCAGACGGACTCCCCGCTCTTGATCTTGATCTTGATCTTTGCGACTTCAGGAGGCCGAACGCAGGCCTTGCGGAGGGAGGTGACGGGCATGGATGCCCGTCAAGCGCTGGGCCCCAGGATGGTGGGGCCTGCAGCGCGGTCCTCCCGGGAGCAAGGCCGGAGTGAGGGAACCCCGGAGCGCAGCGCAGGGGCCGGATGACAGGAGCGCAGCGTTTTTTGGTTACTTTTTGTCGCGTTTGACAAAAAGTGACTCGCCGTAAGGGCGAAAAGGTGAGTCCGCGTCGCCAAAGCAAATGGACTTTGCGCAATACAAGAACCAGCGCTGTTTCGCTTCTCGCTTCTCGCTATCAGCCCTCAGCATCAAGCAAAGTCAGCAAACCGCATCACTGCTGCGAAGCGATGGCCTTCTCGATAGCAGCCCTGAACGCCGGGTCATCCGGTTTGGTCAAGCTGGAGAAATTGCCAATCACCTTACCCTTACGGTCCACCACGTACTTGTAGAAATTCCACTTCGGCGCACTGCTCTGGCTGGCCAACTCAGCGAACAGTGGTATCGCATCCTTGCCCCGTACCGGCTGCGTCTTGGTCATGGTGAAAGTGACACCGTAGTTGGCATAGCAAACCTTGGCGGTCTTCTCGCTGTCGGCGTCTTCCTGCTTGAAGTCATTGGACGGCACGCCCAGCATTTCCAGGCCTTGCTCGTGATACTCCTTGTACGTCGCCTCAAGCCCCTCGAACTGCGGCGCAAAACCGCAATAGCTGGCGGTGTTGATCACCACCAGCGGCTTGCCCGCAAAGCGCTGGCACAGGTCGACCTGACCCTTCCCACGCAATTCCGGCAGGCTACCCTGCAACACGGCCGGGCAATCGGCAGCCCAGCTCGATGTGCTGGCAAGCAGGGCCAGCACCGGCACCATCAACCAATGTGCACGCATGATTCGTTACTCCCACAAGACAATCCTTGAGCTTGCAGGGTAGCGCCTAACAAACACCCATGCCCAGTTGCATCAACGCCATCCCTCCCTGATGCCAGCCCCACCACACCAGCACCAACAGCGCCAAAGCAGCAAGGGCCAGCAGCCCACGGGCCAGGTAGCGGTTCATGCGGCCTGGGCCTGCAAGCGGGCAACCGGACGCTCGCGCACCGGCCAGTTAAGGGCGGCAGCCAGCAGGCTGAGCAGGATGGAAATCTGCCAGACCAGGTCGTAGCTGCCAGTGCGGTCATACACCACCCCACCCAACCAGCCCCCCAGGAAGGCGCCCAGCTGGTGGAACAGGAAGACGATACCGCCGAGCATGGACAGGTTGCGCACCCCGAACACCGTCGCCACGGTGCCATTGGTCAGCGGCACCGTAGACAGCCACAGCAGGCCCATGGCGATGCCGAACAGGTAAGCACTGAACTCGCTCACCGGCGCCCACAGGAACAGCAGGATCACCACCGCACGTAGCAAGTAAAGCCCGGTCAGCAGGCGCGGCTTGGACATGCGACCACCCAGCCAGCCAGCGGTGAAAGTACCCACGATATTGAACAGGCCGACCAACGCCAGCACCGTGGTACCGGTGGTCGCAGCCAGGTGCTGGTCCACCAGGTAGGCCGGCAGGTGTACACCAATGAACACCACCTGGAAGCCGCAGACGAAAAAGCCCAGCGCCAGCAACCAGAAGCCGGAATGCGAGCACGCCTCGCGCAGTGCCTGGCCCAGTGTCTGCTCCGCGCCATGGCTGGCCAGCGGACGGTCGCGCAGCAGGCCGACGAAGGGCACGATAAACGCCACCATCAGGCCCAACACCAGCAACGCCGCCGACCAACCCAACCACTGGATCAGGCCCAAGGTGCCGGGCAGCATGGCGAACTGGCCAAACGAACCGGCAGCGCTGGCGATCCCCATCGCCATACTGCGCTTCTCGGCAGGCACAGCACGCCCGACCACGCCAAGGATGACCGAGAACGATGTACCGGACAGGCCGATGCCTATCAGCAAGCCGGCACTGAGCGACAACGACCAGGCAGAGTCGGCCATACCCATGAGTATCAAGCCAACGGCGTAGAGAATGCCGCCGATGATCACCACCCGCGCCGCGCCCAAACGGTCGGCCAAGGCACCGGCGAACGGTTGCGCCAGCCCCCAGATCAGGTTCTGCAAGGCAATGGCAAAGGCGAACACCTCACGCCCCCAGCCAAAGTCGGCGCTCATCGGCGCCAGGAACAGGCCAAAGCCATGGCGCACACCCAAGGAAAGCGCCAGGATCAACGCCGCCCCCGCCAATACCCAACCGCTGGTTCGCCACACCGAAGTCATTGTCGTTATCTCCAGCACATCGCAAGGTTTTTACGGGTATATACCCGCTTATAGTCGTATCAAATCAGGCGAGTTGGCCCAGCAAACGCACCAGCTCATCCCGCTGCCCTGCCCCCAGTCGCTCCACCAGCTCCGTTTGAGCCTGCTCCCAGGCGGGATGGGCGTCACACAATAGCTGCTTACCCGCTTCGGTGAGCAGCACTACACGATTGCGTTGGTCATCGCCATCCACCAGGGCCAACAGCCCCTCGGCCTCAAGCACCCGCAGGTTGCGGCCCAGGGTGCTGCGCTCCAGGCCCATCGCTTCGGCCAGGGTCGTGATGCTGGGGCGGTCAAGCCGCTGCAGATGGCGTAACAGGGAAAACTGGGCGACATTGACCCCGAAGCCGGCAAGCGCTTCGTCGTAATGCCGGCTCACCCCACGGGCAGCGCGACGTAGATGGGTACAGATGCATTCACTGGTCAGCATGGATACGTGTATATACCCGCGTCATAGGTGTTGCAAGAAATTTCGCCTTCGAGGTGACAGCAACCGATCGCTCAGAGCCTCACGGCCAAACCCAGCACCACAGCAAGCTCAAGCAACTCCAGCATCGCGCCAGCGGTGTCCCCGGTGGTCCCGCCAAGGCGCCGGCACATCAGTTGCCGCAGCCCTGCAAACACAGCGAGTGCCAGCAACAGTATCCAGCACACGCTCCAGCCACCTGCGACCAGGCACATGACCGCACTGCCCAGCAAAGCCCAAGAGGCCTCACGGCGCGGCAGATGATCGGCCAGGGCTTGGCCCAGGCCACCCGAGCGCACGTAGGGGGTACCCAGGAACAGACCCAACATTGCCGCCCGACCAATCAAGGGCGCCAGCAGCAATTGCGCTCCGATGCCCTGCTCCACCAGCACCCACAAGGCGCAAAATTTCAGCAGCAGCACCAACACCAGGGTGACCACGGCAATCGGCCCGCTGCGCGGGTCTTTCATGATCTGCAGGGTGCGCTCACGGTCGCCGAAACCGCCCAACCAGGCGTCGGCGCTGTCAGCCAGACCATCCAGGTGCAAGGCGCCACTGAGCAATACCCACACCGTCAGCAGCAAAGCCGCATGCAGCGGCGCTGGCGTACCCTGCAGCAGATGGCTGGCCAGCCACAGCAGTAAGCCGAACAGCAGCCCGACCAGCGGGTAGAACAGCAGAGAACGCCCCATTTCCCGTTGCGCCGGCATGCCTGGCAGGCTTACGGGCAGGCTGCTGAGAAACTGCAAGGCAATCCAGAATGGCAACATCTCAGCACGCCTCGACCCACTGGCCATCGACACCCGGTACCAGCCGCACCAGCGCACCATGCCCCACTTCAACCTGCAGCAGCTGCGCCCTCGGCAAGCCACGGGCTCGGGCCAGCAATAGCCGCATCACACCACCATGGGTGACCAGCAGCACACGCTTGCCAGCATACTGACGGCTCAGCCGCTCGACAGCAGCCAGCACACGCTCGGCAAACGCCTCGACTGGCTCGCCATTGGGCGGCGTAAAGGCGTAAGGGTTCTCCCAGAACCGCCCCAGAGCATCCGCCTGGTCTTCCATGATCTGCGCGGCGCTTCGGCCCTCCCAGTCGCCAAAATGCAGCTCCTGAAGGCCGGGTTCTCGTTGCACCGGCAGATTCAACTGCGCCCCCAGTTCATCGGCAAAGCGGGCGCAGCGCTGCAGCGGCGAGCTGACCAGCACCTCCCAAGACTCCGCCCCGGCCACGGCACCACGCATCTGCGCCCAGCCCTTGTCAGTCAACGCATCGTCAAGGCTGCCGCGCAGGCCACCCTGTTCGGTTTCGCCATGGCGCAACAAGTCGAGGATCATGCCGAGCGGTCCGCCACCGCAGCTTCGGCGAACGTCGCCATCTGCCCGTGCAGCGCGCAGGCGAGGCGCAGCAGCGGCACGGCCAGCGCAGCACCACTGCCCTCGCCCAAACGAAGGCCCAGCGCCAGCAGCGGTTCGGCCTGCAATGCCTCGAGCAACGCCTTGTGCCCGGGTTCCGCGCCTTGGTGAGCGAACAGCAACCACGCGCGGCACTGCGGATTAAGGTGCACCGCCGCCAGCGCGGCAACGCTACAAATGAAGCCGTCCACCAGTACGGCGATCCCCGCCTGCGCACAACCGATGTAGGCGCCCGCCAACGCAGCGATCTCAAAGCCACCGACGCAACCCAAGGCTTGCAACGGGTCCGCAGCCTGCAACTTGTGCAAGCGCAGGGCGTGCTCAATGACTTCGGCCTTGTGCCGCACACCCGCGCTGTCCAGGCCCGTGCCCGGGCCACTCAGTTCAGCAGGCGGGCAGCCCAGCAGCACGCTGGCCAAGGCGGCGGCGGCCGTGGTGTTGCCTATTCCCATCTCGCCACCGATGAACAGCTGCGCACCCCGTTCGGCCGCACGCAGCGCGCTGTCGCGGCCCGCCTGCAACGCAGCTTGCAGTTGGCCTTCGGTCATTGCCGGCTGCCGGGCGAAGTTGGCCGTACCGGCCCCAAGGCGCAAGTGGTGCACGCCCGGCAACGCCAGATCAGGGTCGATGGTGCCCAGGTCGACCACTTCGAGACTGGCCTGCAGCTCGCGCGCCAGCACGCTGATCGCTGCACCACCCCCTACGAAGTTGCGCAGCATCTGCCCGGTCACCGCCTGCGGGTAAGCTGAGATACCCTCCTCGACCACACCGTGGTCACCGGCAAAAACGGTGATGGCGGCCTGATCCAGCACCGGCCTTTCACGCCCTTGCAGGCCGGCCAGCTGAATGGCCAGACCCTCAAGCTGGCCAAGCGAACCGGCAGGCTTGGTCAACTGCTGCTGACGGGCGCGGGCCTGGTCCATGGCGGCGTTGTCGAGAGGTTGGCAGGCATCACGCCACCAGGCTTGTGTCATAGTGCAGGTCCTTTAAGCATTAAGGGCAGGCCGGCCACGGTCAGCACCACACGCTGACAACGTTCGGCCACGGCCTGGTGAAGCCAGCCGGCCAGGTCGACATAACGCCGGGTCAGCTCGCCCATGGGCACGACGCCCAGGCCGCTTTCGTTACTGACCAGAATCAGGGTGCCAGGCAACTGCTCAAGGCAGGCCAACAAGGCATCTCGCTCCTCGGCCAGGCGCTGGTCATCTTCAAGCATCAGCAGGTTGGTCAACCACAGGGTCAGGCAGTCCACCAGCAGGCAACGGCCTTCGGCCGCTTCGGCGCGCAGCACAGCAGCCAGGGCCAGCGGTTCTTCGATCAGCCCCCAGTCGTCCGGGCGGCGCTGGCGGTGCAGTAACACACGTTCGTTCATTTCACCGTCCAGCGGCTGGCTGGTGGCAATGTAGGTCACTGGCAGGCCACTGGCACTGGCCAACTGTTCGGCGAGGCGGCTCTTGCCGGAGCGGGCGCCCCCGAGGATCAAGCTGCGCATGTCAGGCCACCCCACAGAACTGGCGCAAGCGCGCGGTGTCCAGGTGTTTTTCCACCAGGTCGGCCAGGCGCTCGATGTCGCGCTCGCGCAGGGCTTCGTAATCGATGGTCTGGGCATCTTCCAGGCCGGCCCAGCGCAGCAGCGCGGCGCACGAGTGGCTGCCCTCGAACAGGCCGTGCAGGTAGGTGGCAAGGATCTGCCCATCATCGCTCACCGCGCCATCACAACGACCATCAGCCAGTTGCACGGCTGGCTGTTCCAGCGCAGGGCCGGTGGTGACGCCTGCATGAATCTCATAACCGGCAACCGGCGCCGCTTCAAGGTTCAGCACCCCGGCAACGTTGCGCAACTGCTTCTCGGCCTCAAGCACCGTGGTGTAATCCAGCAGGCCAAGCCCCGGGCTCGACCCGGCAGGGCCCTCGAGGCCTAGCGGGTCATGTACTTCACGGCCCAGCATCTGCAGGCCGCCACAAATGCCGATCAGCTTGCCGCCGTAGCGCAGGTGCCGCTCGATCGCTTTGTCCCAACCGCGCTCGCGCAGTTGCGCCAGGTCGCCACGCACGCTCTTGGAGCCCGGCAGGATGATCAGGTCGGCAGGCGGAATCGGCTGGCCCGGGCCGATGAACTGCAGGTCCACCTGCGGGTGCAGGCGCAGCGGGTCGAAGTCGGTGTGGTTACTGATGCGCGGCAATACCGGCACGATCACCTTGAGCACACGCTCGCTTTTGGCGCCCTGGCGCACATCGATGCCGTCTTCGGCTTCCAGGTGCAAATCGGTGACGTAAGGCAACACGCCCAGCACCGGCTTGCCGGTGCGTTGCTCCAGCCAGTCCAGCCCCGGCTGCAACAGGGCGATGTCGCCACGGAAGCGGTTGATGACAAAGCCCTGGACCCGCGCCTGCTCACTGGGCGAAAGCAATTCCAGCGTGCCGACAAGGTGCGCGAACACGCCGCCGCGGTTGATGTCGGCGACCAGGATCACCGGGCAATCGACGGCCTCGGCAAAGCCCATGTTGGCGATGTCGCCGGCCCGCAGGTTGATCTCTGCCGGTGACCCGGCGCCTTCGACCATGACCACCGGCCAGGCGGCACTCAGCCGCTGGTGCGAAGCCAGCACCGCCTGCATGGCGATGGCCTTGTAGTCGTGGTAGGCCACCGCATTCATGCTAGTGACCGCACGGCCATGAATGATCACCTGGGCACCGGTGTCGCTGTTGGGCTTGAGCAGTACCGGGTTCATGTCGGTATGCGGCGCCAGCCGGCACGCCTGGGCCTGCACCGCCTGGGCCCGGCCGATTTCACCGCCGTCGGCGGTTACCGCGCTGTTCAACGCCATGTTCTGCGGTTTGAACGGCACCACAGCGACGCCCTGGCGCAACAACCAGCGGCACAGTGCGGTCACCAGCGTGCTCTTGCCAGCGTCGGAGGTGGTGCCTTGCACCATGAGGGTGGTCATGCCGATTCCTTTTGATAGTCGGCCAGCGCCTGGGCCAGGCGCTGTTCGTCGGCCGCACACTCGGGCAGCCCCAGGCGCACGGCCGGGGGATGGTCGAACAGGCGCACCAGGATGCCGCGACGGGCGAGAAAGTCATGCAACGGCGCGGCACGCTCGCTGCGCACGTACTGGAACAGGTCACAACCGCCGCTTGGCGCCAGGCCAGTGCTCGCCAACAAGGTGGCAAGGCGCTGGCTGGCAGCGGCGCAACGTTCAGTCTGCATGCGCTGCGCAGCTTCGTCTGCCAGGCTTGCCTGGGCCAGCACCCGGGTCGGGCCGTTGACGGTCCAAGGGCCTAGCAACTCGGCCAAACGCAACAGCAGGCTGCGCTCAGCGGCGACGAAGCCCAGCCGCACCCCGGCCAAACCGAAGAACTTGCCGAATGAACGCAGCACGATCAGGCCCTTGCGACCCGCGCAGCCCACCACGCTGTCTGCCGGGGTGTTGTCCATGAACGCCTCATCGACCAGCAACCAGCCACCGCGCGCAGCCAGGCGCGCATGCCAAGCCAACAGCGTCTCACGCGGCACCCGCCGACCGGTCGGATTGTTGGGGTTGACCAGCACCAGCACGTCAAGGCTATCGAGCGCTGCGTCAACCTGTGCCTCGTCCAGCTCGACCAACTGATGCCCCGCCCGCTGCCAAGCGTACGGGTGTTCGGCATAACATGGCGTCAGCACCCCTGTCCGGCCTGCGGCGCGCAGCAGCGGCAACGCCTGGATCGCAGCCTGAGAGCCCGCTACCGGCAGCAGCTGGCTGGCACCGTAGTACGCGCGTGCAGCGTCTTCCAGGCCGTCCTCGACCTCCGGTAGACGCGCCCACGCATCTGCAGGAATCGGCGGGATCGGGAATGGCCAGGGCGCGATGCCGCTGGACAGGTCGAGCCATTGCTCGCGAGGAATGCCGTACTGCTGCACTGCGCGCAGCAGGCGGCCACCGTGTTCAAGCATTGATGTAAGCCCCCAGGCAGATCAACAGCAGCCACAACCACACACCCCGCTGCACCAGGGCCCAACCGCGCTCGATGGCGTCGGCATCGGCCACTGGCCCCTCGCCCAGGCGCGGCCGCTCATGAAGCTCGCCGTGGTACACCGCCGGGCCACCGAGCTCCACGCCCAGTGCACCGGCACCTGCAGCCATCACCGGGCCGGCGTTAGGGCTGTCCCACAGAGGGCCCTGCTTGCGCCAGCAGGCCAAGGCCAGGCGGGTCTTGCCCAGCAGCGCATACGTCAGCGCCACCAGCCTTGCGGGAAGGTAGTTGAGCACGTCGTCGATACGCGCCGCGCACCAGCCGAAACGTTCGAAGCGCTCGTTACGGTAGCCCCACATGGCATCCAGCGTGTTGCTCAGGCGATACAGCACCACACCCGGCGCGCCAGCCACCACAAACCAGAACAGCGCGGCGAACACCGCATCGCTGCCGTTCTCCAGCACCGACTCGGTGGCCGCCCGGGCCACTGCCGGCTCGTCCAGTTCGCGGGTTTCGCGGCTGACCAGGTAGCCGACGCGCCGACGTGCCTCTTCCAGGTTGCCTTGGCGCAACGCGTTGGCCACCGGCAGCACATGCTCGCCCAAGCTTCGCAGCCCCACGGCGCAGTACAGCGCCAGCACATCCACCAGCCAACCGATGTAGGGCAGCCACGACAGGACCAGCGCCACCAGGGTCAGCGGCACCACCGCCAGAAACCACGCGCTCACGCCATGGCTGCGCCAGCCGCGCCCGCCGGCATTCAGGCGGCGCTCAAGGTTACTGGCCATGTTGCCAAAAGCCACCAACGGGTGGCGCCGCTGCGGCTCGCCCAGCAAAGCGTCCAGGGCTACCCCGGCCACGGTCAGCAAGGCCACGCTCATTGACGCTCTCCCCATTGGTTCTCGTAAAGCATTTCGCTCAAGGGCCGCGCTTCGGCCCAGTTTTCCTGCACAAGCATCGGCACCGGGTAAAACTCGGTGACCGGCCCCAGGCACAGCACCGCCACCGGTTTGGCGCCCGCCGGCATGCCCAGCAAAGCGGCCAAAGCCTGCGGCTCGAACAGCGACACCCAGCCCATGCCCAGCCCTTCGCCACGCGCAGCCAGCCACAGGTTCTGGATGGCACAGGCCAGCGAGGCCAGGTCCATTTCCGGCAGCGTGCGGCGGCCGAAAATGTGCGGTTCCCGGTTATCCATCAAGGCCGCGACCAGCAGCTCGGCGCAGTCGTTGATGCCTTCAACCTTCAGCTTCATGAAGGCATCGGAGCGCTCGCCCAATGCCTCGGCGGTGCGTACCCGCTCCGCCTCCACCAACGCCTGGATGCGCCCGCGCAGGTCACGCCGGGTAATGCGGATAAAACGCCACGGCTGCATCAGCCCGACACTGGGCGCCTGATGCGCGGCGGCCAGCAAACGGGCAAGCAGCTCTGGCGCCACCTGGCCACCGGCAAAATGGCGCATGTCGCGACGCTCGCCAATGGCCCGGTAGATCGCGGCGCGCTCGACCTCGCTGAAGGCATGTTCGCTCATGGCCGCAACAGCGCCGCCGCCGCATCCGGGTTGGAGGGAAAGTAGAAATGCACGTATGAGGCCGTCAACCGGCCCAAGCGATACACCGCTTCGTTGCCACGCCCGCCATTAGGGCTAAGGCCACGGGCGATCGGTTCCAGCTCGGTGCTGGTCAGCGAGTGATGGTAGGTATGGCCACGCAAGGTGCCCTCCGGCAGCTCTACCGCCTGCAGCGCCAGGGCCGCCAGGCGCTTCTGCATGGTCGCCTCACCCCGCAGCAGGCCCAGCAGTTCGGCACGCTCGCCGGCCACGTCGGTCAAGGCATCGAGCAGGTACAGCATGCCGCCGCACTCGGCCAGCAAGGGTTTGCCCTGAGCATGATGGGCGCGGATTGCCTCGCACATCGGCGCATTGGCGGCCAGGGCATGGTGATGCAGCTCGGGGTAGCCGCCCGGCAGGTACAGGCTATCCACCGACGGCAGTTTGCGGTCGTGCAGCGGCGAGAAGAATTCCAGCTGCGCCCCGAGGTTGTGCAGCAGGTCGAGGTTGGCCCCGTAGGTGAAGGCAAACGCTTCGTCGCGTGCCACGCCGATGCGCACCCCTGCCAGCGAAGCAGCACACGCTTGTGTTTCGGGCTCGGCAAAGCTCACCGGTGGTGGCAAGGCTGCGTCGCAGCTGGCGCCAAGCGCCTCAGCGGCTGCATCCAGGCGGGCATCCAGGTCGTTCAGCTCGCTGGCCTGAACCAGTCCGAGATGGCGGCTGGGCAACTCGATGCCGCGCTCGCGCGACAAGCCGCCGTACCAACGCAAGCCCTCGGTCAGGCTGCCTTCCAGCAGTTGCGCATGGCGCAAGCTGCCCACCCGGTTGGCCAACACCCCGGCAAACGGCAAGTCGGCCTGGTAGCGCGCCAGGCCCAGGGCCAATGCGCCGAACGTCTGGGCCATGGCCGTGCCGTCGATCACCGCCAGCACCGGCACGCCGAAGTGGCGCGCCAGGTCGGCGCTGGACGGGGTGCCATCAAACAGCCCCATCACCCCTTCGATCAGGATAAGGTCTGCCTCGCCTGCGGCGTCCCACAGCAGGCGACGGCTTTCTTCGGCACCGATCATCCACAGGTCCAGCTGGTACACCGGCGCGCCACTGGCGCGCTCCAGGATCATCGGGTCAAGAAAATCCGGGCCACACTTGAACACGCGCACCTTGCGCCCGAGGTTACGGTGCAAGCGGGCCAGCGCGGCGGTGACGGTAGTCTTGCCCTGGCCAGAGGCGGGTGCCGCGATCAACACGGCGGGGCAATGGCGCGATTGACTCACAGTTCGACGCCCTTCTGTGCGCGAATGCCGGCCTGGAAGGCGTGTTTGAGCATACCCATCTCGGTCACGGTATCGGCCAGTTCGATCATTTCAGGCTTGGCCGCACGGCCCGTGACGATCACATGCTGCATCGGCGGGCGGGCCTGGATGTCTGAAAGCACCTGGTCCAGGTCGAGGTAACCGTGCTTGAGGGCGATGTTCAGCTCATCCAGCACCACAAACTGCACATCAGGGTCTTGCAGCAGCTGGCGCGACACCGCCCAGGCGGCTTCGGCGGCGGCGATGTCACGCTGGCGGTCCTGGGTTTCCCAGGTGAAGCCCTCGCCCATCACGTGGTAACGCACCTGCTCAGGAAAGCGGCGGAAAAACAACTCCTCCCCAGTGCTATTGCGGCCCTTGATGAACTGCACAACACCGCACTGCATGCCATGGCCCAGCGCGCGCGCGAGCATGCCGAAGGCCGAGCTGCTCTTGCCCTTGCCATTGCCAGTCAGCACCAGCAACAGGCCGCATTCGTTGGGGGAATTGGCGATACGTTCGTCGATGACCGCCTTCTTGCGCTGCATGCGCGCCAGGTGGCGTTCGTCACGTTCGGTGGATTCGCTCATCAGGGTTCTCCGCTGGCTGGCACCGTGGCTACGCACGGTGACAGTTAATAAGCAGGCAAACGGAGTACGCGCAGAGGCCATGGCAGGGCGCCACGGTGCACCGCGCATCACCCTCCGTGATGCCGTTGGCAGTAACAGGCCGGTCTCCGGGCTTGTGAGCGGGCCTGGGCCAGCCTGCGCGCCTTCCCGGATGCTGGCATCCAGTGGCCCTGCGCGGCCTTCTACTCACCTACCGTTGCGGGGGCAGCGCCGGAATCGCGCCATGCTGGCGCCCACCGGCTTCCCAGTTTCACCCTGCCCAGTCGGGGCTGGCAGGGCACCTGAAACACGCGCGAAGGTTAGAGGGTTGTACCCGGAGCGTCAATCGAAGCAGGCGCCATACCCGCCAAACAGGCATTGTCCGCAACAATGACCAATTCGCCAGCGTGTGCCACACTGAACACAGTAATATCACTTGGCCATCACCTTCAGCTGAACGCGACCACAACCACAACAGGAGAGCGCAGCATGCGAGGCCAGATCATCAACAACTCACGCCTGGAGTTCCTCGGCCCGGTGCTGGAGCGCTGGGTCGACTGCATCGACCGCTTCAACCAGTTTGCCGGTGATGCCGAAGCCCCGTATTGGCAGGGTGCCGCGGCCAACACCGGGCTACTGGCAGCGGCAGCGTGGCAGGCCGAATTGGCGGCGCTGCAACAGTTTGCCGGCAAGAAGCAACGCGACGAAGGCGAATGCGAAGGGCGCTGCGACCTGTCGATCAGCAGCGCCGACGACACGCTATACCTCAGTGTCAGCCAGCGCTGGCCCAAAATCGCCCGGCTGGACATGGCGGCCGCCCTGCAGCAAACCGCTGCCCTCGCCCACCAGGTGGCCTACCCCAGCCAGTTGAAGGCCGGGGCGCTGTTCATCAGCCCTTGGAAGGCAGGCCAGCATGCCAGCCCCGAGGAGCTGCAAGACCTAGTCGACGACCTGCAGAAACACACCGCCTGCGCCATCGCCTGGTACTTCCCCTATGCCTACCGCAACTTGCACAACGAGCTGGGGCAGTATTTCCCGGGGGTGGCACTGCTGCTCAAGCAAGCGTGACGGCAGGGGCTGGCATCAGGCCCGTACCGGCCTCAACCTGATCGCGGCTCCCTGTAGGAGCGGATCAGGGGTTCTGTGCCAGGTGCCCTTGTGGAATCACGCGCTTGGCTTGCAGGTAGGCCTTGGCCCAATAACTGTTGGAGAGGTAGTCAAGGCGCACGGTCCCGCCCGTGGAAGGTGCATGCACGAAGCGCCCTTCGCCGACATAAATGCCGGCATGACTGACCTGCGAGCCACCACTGGTAGCAAAGAACACCAGATCACCGGACTGCAGCGACTGGGCATCCACCGTAGGTGCGCGCATGACGATCATCTCCCGCGTCGAACGCGGCAGGCTGATGCCGGCAGCATCACGGTAGACGTACTTGATCAGGCCACTGCAGTCGAAGCCGGAGTCCGGCGTATTGCCACCCCAACGGTAGGGCGTACCCACCAGGCCGATGGCTCGGATCAACACGTCATCGGCAATCGGCGAAGGGCTGGGCTGGCTATACGTGACCTGCGGTTGAACCACAGGGGCCGGCGCAGGGGCACGGCTAGAGCAAGCAGCCAGCAAGGCTGCCAAGGAGAGAAATGCGAAGCGCGCCATCTTTACCATGGCCAGAACATCCTGTCTGAGATTGCTGCGCCGCAGCCAAAAAGAGTTGAGAATTTAGATTAGACGCTTTCTGTAAATACGCACGGCGGCGAGCTTTTTTCAAAGCATCGCCGCCGTGGCAGGGTACAGCATTTTGCCATCAGTTGCGCGCGATGTTGGTCGGCGCCATGGCCAAGGCACGCTTGGCTTCGATGAAGGTCTTGCTCCAGTAGCGGTCACCGAGGCTGTCGATGCGCACGCCACCGCTGCGGCGGCTGCTGGAGTGGATGAACTGGTTGTCACCCAGGTAGATGCCGGCATGGCTGACGCGGCCGCGACCGTTGGTGCTGAAGAACAGCAGATCACCCGGCTTGAGCTTGTTGCGCGCCACTTTCGGTGCATCGACGTTGATCATTTCGCGCGTCGAGCGTGGCAGGGTCATGCCCGCCTCTTCGCGGAACAGATAGCCGATGAAACCGCTGCAGTCGAAACCGGACTGTTCCGAGGTACCACCGAAGCGGTAGCGAGTGCCGATCAACGACATGCCACGCTCGAGAATACTGTCCGCCAGCACTGGCAGCTGGTAAGGCTTGCTGCTGCTGGAGAAGGCCTCCAGGTCATCTTCAGTGGCCAGTTCTTCCGGTTCGCCGAACACCGACGAGGACGAAGCTTTAGCCTTGATCACCGATTGTGCGGCGACCGGGGTGTGATCCTGAGGCTGAGAAGCCGGGCCTTGGGCCGCGCAGCCAAAAAGCAGGGTCACGAGTGCGAGTGGCACGAGGGGTGCGAAGCGCTTTAGCATGGGCACGACCGTGTCTGTAATCCTTTAGAAGGGTGAAACTATGCCCTCTATCATGGCCATTTGCAAATTTTATCGAAAAAGATGTGACTTTTTTGTTTTGCCGCTCTGGCCCAGCGTTTTCAGGGGGTTACCAGCCGAGGGTTTCCTTGAGGAACGGAATGGTGAGCTTGCGTTGTGCCTGCAGCGAGGCCTGGTCGAGGCGTTCCAGCAGGTCGAACAGCGCGCTCATGCTGCGCGCACCGCGGGTGAGAATGAAGTGGCCGACTTCGTCGGTGAGGTGCAGGCCACGGCGCGAAGCACGCAGTTGCAGGGCTCGCAGCTTGTCTTCGTCAGACAAACCACGCATCTGGAACACCAGGGCAAGGGTCAGCCGCGATTTCAGGTCCGGCAACTTGATTGGCAATTCGCGCGGGGATGCCGAGGCGGCCAGCAGCAAGCGCCGGCCACTGTCACGCAGGCGGTTGAACAAGTGGAACATGGCCTCTTCCCAGTCCGCCTTGCCGGCAATCACGTGCAAGTCGTCGATGCATACCAGTTCGTACTGGGCCAGGTAGTCAAGCAGTTCTACGCCGCGATCGAGCAGTTGCGCCAATGGCAGATAGACAGCAGGTTCGCCGCGTTGCTGGAAGCGGTGGGTGGCAGCCTGCAGCAGGTGGCTACGGCCAACACCCTGCTTGCCCCACAGGTAGATAAGGCTCTCGGTCCAGCCGGCGTCGGCTTCGCATAGCCGCTCGACGTAGCCCAATGCCGCAGCATTGGCGCCCGGATAGTAGTTGATGAAGGTGGCGTCATCGCGCAGGCGCACACCCAGGGGCAACTGGATCGGTGGTTTCATGCTCGCGGGCGGTCAGCAGGACCGCAGGGGGCCTTTGGTGAACAATGTTGCAAAGTCTATACCCGCAAGGCGGGCCGCACAATCACGGCAACAGATAGCACAAGCAAAATCAACAAGTTGCGCCAAGTGGGGGCTGCATCGCAGCCCCAACATCACAACTGCGGGTCGATATCCCCGGCATACATGTCCGATTCCTTGTACATGTCATGCACATGCCGCAGCAGCACCATGATCACGGCCGCCACCGGCAGCGCCAACAGCACCCCGGTAAAGCCGAACAGTTCGCCACCGGCCAGGATGGCAAAGATCACCGCTACCGGGTGCAGGCCGATTCGGTCCCCTACCAGCAGCGGCGTCAACACCATGCCTTCGAGCGCCTGCCCGACCATGAATACCGCGACGATGCCCAGCATCGGATACAGGTCGCCCCCAAACTGGAACAGCCCCGCCACCAAGGCCGCACCAATACCTATGATGAAGCCCATATAGGGCACGATGGCGGCCAACCCTGCGAGCATACCGATGAGCAGGCCCAGTTCCAGCCCGACCAGCATCAGCCCAGCCGAATAAATGACGCCCAAGGCCAGCATCACCATCAGTTGCCCACGCACGAACGCCCCGAGCACTTCGTGGCATTCGCCCGCCAACCCGACCACCTGCGGCTCACGCTGACGTGGCAGCAGGCTGCGCAGCTTGGCCATCATCAGGTCCCAGTCACGCAGCAAGTAAAAGCCCACCACCGGAATCAGTACCATGTTAGCCAGCCACGCCATCAGCGCCAGGCTCGAAGCCGTGGCATGCGACAGCAGCATGCCGACGATGTCGGTGGTCTGGCCCATGTGGCCAGCGATGGCAGCCTTGATCTTGTCAAACTTCCAGAAGCCATCAGCCAGGCCCAAGCGGCTCTGCACCCAAGGCAACGCAACATGCTCAAGCCAGTCGAGCATCTGTGGCGCCAGCTCGTACAAGCGCACCAGCTGCTTGGCAAGCATCGGCACCAGCACCAGCAGCAGGGCCAGCAACAGTAGGGTGAACAGGCCGAACACCACCACCACACCCCAGGTGCGCGACAGCCCCAGACGCTCCAGGCGGTCAACCAACGGGTCGGCCAGGTAGGCCAGCAGGATGCCAACCAGAAACGGGGTAAGAATGTTGTGCAAGCTATAAAGCAGCACAGCGACGAGCAGGGCAGCGCCCAGCCAGATCCAGCGACGAACGTCGGTCACGGTATGCTCCCCTTACCAGCGAAAACGCAGGCCGTCGAACGGCTTGGGTGCAGGTTGGGCCGGCGTAGGTTGCTCACCGGCTGCCGGTGCTGGCGTGGCGGGCGCTACCGGCACCTGCTCAGCGGGCAGCTCCTGCAACTTGGCCAGGCCGAGTTGGGCACGCAACTGTTCGCGGTTGCCGGTCACGCCATAGGTCAGGGTGGTGCCTTCAGCCATTTGCAGGCGTGGGCCATAGGGTTCGAGCACACGGGCAAGCTCGGCATAGCGCTGCAGGTTCATCCCCTGCACTTGTACCTGCATCTGGCTGCTGGCACCCGGACGGGTGACATAACGCGGCGCCAGGCGACTGCTGACCGCCAACATGACCGCGTCAGCCAGGGCAGCCGGGTCGCCCCCTTCGGCCGTACCTTGCTCACGCTGGTCGCCCAGCCACAGCTGCCACTTGCCCTGCCATGTGCCGTCGGCTTCCTGCGCATGCACCGCCAGCAAGGCATCGGCGCCATAGCGCTCGGCGGCCTCACGCAAAGGTGCCGGGTCGCTGGCTTCGATCTGCTTGGCATTGGCTACCAGTTGCTCCTGCAAGTCGGCCAGCGGCAAGCGCAACGGCAGGCCACGGTGCTGGGCGGCACGGCGCAGGGGCTGGGCGCTGGCCTGGCCGTCACCGACCAGGCTGCTGCCCTCGGCACTGTCGTTCAGCCACCAGCCGAGAATCGAAGGCCGATTGCTGCCCCACAGCGCCAGGCCGGCCTTGCGCAAGGCCCGCTCGGTGCTACCGGGGTCGAACTCGACCACCACCGACTCGGGCGGGCCGGCCTCGCTGCCAACCTGGTTGATGATTTGCTGCGGGTCCTTGCGCAACTCAGCAAGTGCCGGGCTTTGCGCTGCCTTGGGGTCGCCAGTCAGACGTAGCACCAAGGTGTCGAGGGCTTTGGCAGTGGCGGCAGTACGGGCTTCGGCGCCCTGCCCGGCCATTGGCTCGCGCACCTGATACAGGCCGGCGACATTTTCAGCCTGGGCTGCAACCGATATCAGGGCAAGGCCGCCGACCGCCAGAATATTGAACAAACGCATGGAGGATTCCTGTCCAGTCGAGCTTCAAGCACCAAGCTTCAAGCCGCAAGAAAAAGCAGGCCGAGCGCGAAGCCGCACTATCTTGCAGCTTGAAGCTCGCTACTTGCAGCTTATACACAAGCAACCGCATCAACCACCCTCAGCCCTTTTTCAACAATTTACCGCCCTGCCCGTCGGCCTGAGGATGGCCGCTGCCCGGCAACCCTGATAAAATCGCGCGCCTTCACAGACCACTGACGTTTCAGGCAGCCGCCGCTTACCCGCCGGCCTTGGCCGCCATGGTCGTTTTTAAGAATCCCTCCCTCCTAAAGGCCTGGATCAATGAGCAAGCAACCCTCCCTGAGCTACAAGGACGCCGGTGTAGACATCGACGCCGGCGAAGCACTGGTCGAACGCATCAAGGGCGTGGCAAAACGCACCGCACGCCCTGAAGTCATGGGTGGCCTGGGCGGCTTCGGCGCCCTCTGCGAGATCCCGGCCGGCTACAAGCAGCCGGTGCTGGTCTCCGGCACCGACGGCGTCGGCACCAAGCTGCGCCTGGCGCTGAACCTGAACAAGCACGACAGCATCGGCCAGGACCTGGTCGCCATGTGTGTGAACGACCTGGTGGTATGCGGTGCCGAGCCGCTGTTCTTCCTCGACTACTACGCCACCGGCAAGCTGAACGTTGACGTGGCCGCCACCGTTGTCACCGGCATTGGCGCCGGTTGCGAACTGGCCGGCTGCTCGCTGGTCGGTGGTGAAACCGCCGAAATGCCTGGCATGTACGAAGGTGAAGACTACGACCTGGCCGGCTTCTGCGTCGGCGTGGTGGAAAAAGCCGAAATCATCGACGGCTCCAAGGTTGCCACTGGTGACGCGCTGATCGCCCTGCCGTCCTCGGGCCCGCACTCCAACGGCTACTCGCTGATCCGCAAAATCCTCGAAGTGTCCGCTACCGACATCGAGAACACCCAGCTGGACGGCAAGCCGCTAACCGACCTGCTGATGGCGCCGACCCGCATCTACGTCAAGCCGCTGCTGCAACTGATCAAGAACACCGGCGCCGTCAAGGCCATGGCCCACATCACCGGTGGCGGCCTGCTGGACAACATCCCGCGCGTACTGCCGAAAAACGCCCAGGCCGTGGTTGACGTGGCCAGCTGGCAGCGTCCGGCGGTGTTCGACTTCCTGCAGGAAAAAGGCAACGTCGACGAGCACGAAATGCACCGTGTCCTGAACTGCGGCGTGGGCATGGTCATCTGCGTGGCCCAGGACCAGGTTGAAGCTGCCCTGAACGAACTGCGCGCCGCCGGTGAGCAGCCGTGGGTCATCGGCCACATCGCCGAAGCCGCCGAAGGCGCCGCCCAGGTCGAGCTGCAGAACCTCAAGGCACACTGATGCCGAGCAAGACCTGCAATGTAGTGGTACTGCTGTCGGGTTCCGGCAGCAACCTGCAAGCCCTGATCGACAGCTGCCAAGGCCAGGACAGCCCGGTGCGCATCCGCGCGGTGGTTTCCAACCGCGCCGATGCCTACGGCCTGCAACGTGCCGCGGCGGCCGGTATCGACAGCGTGGTGCTCGACCACACCCAGTTCGACGGCCGTGAAGCCTTCGATGCCGCGCTGGTTGCGCGCATCGACGGTTTTGCGCCAGACCTGGTGGTGCTGGCCGGCTTCATGCGCATCCTCAGTGGCGACTTCGTGCGCCACTACCAGGGCCGCCTGCTCAACATCCACCCGTCGCTGCTGCCCAAGTACAAGGGCCTGCATACCCACCGCCGGGCACTGGAGGCAGGCGACGCCGAGCACGGCTGCAGCGTACACTTCGTGACTGAGGAACTCGATGGCGGCCCACTGGTCGTACAGGCTGTGGTACCGGTGGCGTCTGACGACACTGTCGAAAGCCTGGCCCAACGGGTACACCGTCAGGAACACCTGATCTACCCGCTGGCGGTGCACTGGTTCGCTGAAGGGCGCTTGCGTCTTGGCGAACAGGGTGCATTACTGGATGGCCAGCCCCTGGCGGCCAGCGGTCACTTGATTCGATCCTAGGAGAATTTATGCGTCGCGCCCTGCTTTTGGCTCTCGCCGTGCTCGCCCTGCCCCTCCAGGCAGCTGATCTGAAGCCTTTCTCGGCCAGCTACACCGCCGACTGGAAGCAGCTGCCCATGAGCGGCACCGCCGAGCGCAGCCTGGTCAAGAATGCCAATGGTACCTGGGACCTTAACTTCAAGGCCTCCATGATGATCGCCAGCCTGACCGAGCAAAGCACCCTGCGCATGGAAAACGACACCCTGCTGCCGCAGAAGTACCACTTCGAGCGCGGCGGCCTGGGCAAGGCCAAGAAGGTCGACCTGAACTTCGACTGGACTGGCAAGAAAGTCACCGGCAGCGACCGTGGCGATGCCGTCAGCCTGCCGCTGAACCGTGGCGTGCTGGACAAGTCGTCCTACCAGTTGGCCCTGCAGCATGACGTGGCCGCCGGCAAGAAGAGCATGACCTACCAGGTGGTTGATGGTGACGAGATCGACACCTACGACTTCCGCGTGCTCGGCACCGAAAAAGTCACCACCAAGACCGGCCAGGTCGATGCGGTGAAGGTCGAGCGCGTGCGCGATCCAAGCCAGAGCAAGCGCATCACCGAGCTGTGGTTCGCCAAGAACTGGGACTACCTGCTGGTGCAACTGCGCCAGGTAGAGACCGATGGTAAGGAGTACGTGATCGTGCTGCAAGATGGCACGGTCGATGGCAAGCCGGTGAAAGGCAATTGATCCAGCACTGCAAGCAGTAACCGAAGCCCCGCCCAGTGCGGGGCTTTTTATGCCCTTGTGCAAAGGCACAGGCCTTCATGAAACTTGTTTCATGCCCGTTTTATTTACTTAGCCTGCTAACAAACTCTATAAAGAGGGTGTGCGACACACTGTCGCAGCCAACTGAAGAAGTGGAGTTTACCGATGACTGTCCAAGTAACCGAACGCGACGAATCGAAAATGTCCCACGAAAGCCTGGCCGCCGGCATGCGGATCTGGGATGTGCACCAACAAGGTCAACTGGTGGGGATGTTCCACAATGAACACGAAGCGCACCAGTACCGCGTAGAGCTGGAAGACCTGGAAAACCAGCGCACCACGCAATGACCCAGCCTTCAAATAAAAAACCCCGCCAAGGCGGGGTTTTTCGTGTTTACCACATCAGATCATCAGGGATCTTGTAGGCGGCGTACGGGTCGTCTTCGTCCGCTTCCTCGACATGGGTATTGAGCAGCAGGATACGGCCAGGGTCGCGCTCCTGGATCTTCATCGCCGCTTCGCGAGGGATAACCTCGTAGCCACCAGCATGCGACACCACGGCCAACGCGCCGTTACTCAGCTTGGTACGCATCAAGGCATTGACGGCAATGCGCTTGACCTTCTTGTCATCGACGAAGTTGTAGTAATCCTCGGTGCTCAGCTTGGGCAGGCGCGTGGCTTCGATCAGTTGCTTGATCTGGGCGGCACGGGCCTTCTGCTCGGCCTTTTCCTGCTGCTGGCGATTCAGCTCCTGGTCACGCTTGACCTTTTCGGCCATGGCTTCCTTGGCCATGCGCTGCTGGCTGTCGTCGACTTCGACCTGGCCTTTGTGCTCCATGCGCTTCTGTTTCTTTTCAGCTTTGTTGGTCTGCGAGACCTGTTTCTGGTTGACCAGACCGGCTTTGAGCAATTGGTCGCGAAGGGAAAGGCTCATGAATGTTCACTCACTTATGCAACAGCTCAGCCGCAGCTGGGCAGGTTCTTTTCCTGACGCTTGGCCTCACCCCAAAGGGCATCCAGTTCGTCAAGGTTACAATCTTCAATGGGGCGACCACTGTCGCGCAATGCCTGTTCGATAAAACGGAAACGTCGCTCGAACTTGCGGTTGGCGCGGCGCAGGGCGTTTTCCGGGTCATGCTTGAGGTGGCGGGCCAAGTTGACGGTGGCGAACAGCAGGTCGCCCACTTCATCTTCGAGGGCATCGGCATCGCCGTCGGCCATGGCCTGCAACACCTCGTCCAGTTCTTCGCGCACCTTGTCCAGCACCGGCAATGCCGACGGCCAGTCGAAACCGACCGTGGCCGCGCGCTTTTGCAGTTTGGCTGCCCGGGACAGGGCCGGCAAGGCTGACGGCACGTCATCGAGCAGCGACAGTTGCTCGGGCGTGCTTTTCTCGGCCCGCTCCTCGGCCTTGATCTCCTCCCAACGGGACTTGACCTGGGCCTCGCTCAGGCTGGGGGTATCCAGCGGCGCATAAAGCTCGCCGGTAGGGAATACATGCGGGTGGCGACGAATCAGCTTGCGGGTGATGCTGTCGACCACGCCATCAAACTCGAAACGCCCCTCCTCCCGGGCCAGCTGGCTGTAGTAGACCACCTGGAACAGCAAGTCGCCCAGCTCACCTTGCAGGTGCTCGAAATCACCGCGCTCGATGGTGTCGGCGACTTCGTAGGCCTCTTCGAGGGTGTGCGGGACGATGCTCGCGTAGTTCTGCTTGAGGTCCCATGGGCAGCCGTACTGCGGGTCGCGCAGGCGGGCCATGAGGTGCAGCAGGTCTTCGAGGGTGTAGGTCATTGTCAGCAACTCCTCGGCGGGGGCTTGCCGGCGATGGGCCGCACAGCGGCCCCAATGCAGGTTATCAAGGGGTACGATTACGCCGCGTCTCGATGATGTTCGGCAACTGCGAGATGCGCCCCAGCAGGCGCCCCAGCGCGTCCAGGCCCGGGATCTCGATGGTCAGCGACATCAGCGCGGTGTTGTCTTCCTTGTTCGAGCGGGTGTTCACCGCCAGCACGTTGATTTTCTCGTTCAGCAGCACCTGCGAAACATCGCGCAGCAGGCCCGGGCGGTCGTAGGCACGAATGACGATATCGACCGGGTAGGTCTGCACCGGGATCGGCCCCCAGCTTACCTGGATCATGCGCTCCGGCTCCTTGCCCGCCAGCTGCAGCACCGAGGCACAGTCCTGGCGGTGGATGCTCACGCCACGGCCCTGGGTGATGTAGCCGACAATGGCATCGCCCGGCAGCGGCTGGCAGCAGCCGGCCATCTGCGTCAGCAGGTTGCCGACCCCCTGGATCTGGATATCGCCACGCTTGCCAGTACGCGGGCCGGTAGGCTTGCGCGGCACCAGCTCGATTTGCTCGATACGCTCGGGTTCCAGCAACTGCTGGGCAGCATTGACCAGATGGGCCAGGCGCAGGTCACCCGCCCCCAGCGAGGCGAACATGTCCTCGGCGGTCTTGACGTTGGTTTTCTCGGCCAGGCGCTCGAAGTCGACCTGCGGCAGGCCCAGGCGGCTGAGTTCACGTTCGAGCAAAGTCTTGCCAGCGGCGACGTTCTGGTCGCGCGCCTGCAGCTTGAACCAGTGAACGATCTTGGCCCGCGCCCGCGAGGTGGTGACATAGCCCAGGTTGGAGTTCAACCAGTCGCGGCTGGGGTTACCGTGCTTGCTGGTGATGATCTCGACCTGCTCGCCGGTCTGCAGGCTGTAGTTCAGCGGCACGATACGGCCGTTGATCTTGGCGCCACGGCAGTTGTGGCCGATTTCGGTGTGCACGCGGTAGGCGAAGTCCAGTGGCGTGGCACCCTTGGGCAGGTCGATGGCATGGCCGTCCGGGGTGAACACGTAAACCCGGTCCGGTTCGATGTCGACGCGCAGCTGCTCGGCCAGGCCACCGATGTCGCCCAGCTCTTCGTGCCACTCCAGCACCTGGCGCAGCCAGGAGATCTTCTCTTCGTAGTGGTTGGAGCTTGGCTTGACGTCGGTGCCCTTGTAGCGCCAGTGGGCGCATACACCGAGCTCGGCTTCTTCGTGCATGCCGTGGGTACGGATCTGCACTTCCAGCACCTTGCCCTCGGGGCCGATCACCGCCGTGTGCAGCGAGCGATAGCCGTTCTCCTTGGGGTTGGCGATGTAGTCGTCGAACTCTTTGGGGATGTGCCGCCACAGCGTGTGCACAATGCCCAGCGCGGTGTAGCAGTCGCGGATTTCCGGCACCAGCACGCGCACCGCACGCACGTCGTAGATCTGACTGAATTCCAGGCCTTTGCGCTGCATCTTGCGCCAGATCGAATAGATGTGTTTCGCCCGACCGCTGATATCGGCCTTCACGCCCGTGGCCAGCAGCTCGTTCTGCAACTGGTTCATCACGTCACTGATGAAGCGCTCACGGTCCAGCCGGCGCTCGTGCAGCAGTTTGGCGATCTGCTTGTACTGGTCGGGTTCGAGGTAGCGGAAAGACAGGTCTTCCAGCTCCCACTTGATGTGGCCGATACCCAGGCGGTGCGCCAGCGGCGCATAGATGTCGAACACCTCGCGCGCGACACGCAGGCGTTTCTCGTCGTCAGCAGCCTTGACCGCACGGATCGCGCAGGTGCGCTCAGCCAGCTTGATCAGGGCCACGCGCACGTCGTCGACCATGGCCACGAGCATCTTGCGCAGGTTCTCGACCTGCGCCTGCGAGCCCAGCACCAGCGACTGCCGAGGGCTGAGGCTGGCACTGATGGCAGCCATGCGCAGCACGCCGTCGATCAGCTTCGACACCACCGGGCCAAAACGTTGGCTGACTTCAGCCAGGGTGACCTTGCCTTCGCGCACCGAGCGGTAGATGACCGCTGCCACCAGGGAGTCCTGGTCGAGCTTGAGGTCGGCGAGGATTTCGGCGATCTCCAGCCCCGCCTGGAAGCTGGACGTACCGTCCGCCCAGGAATGCTTGGCCGGGTTGCCCTTTTTCTCGACTTCATGGGCAAACTCGCAGGCCTCTTTCAGCGCTGCGCGATCCAGTGCCGAATCGACGCTTACCACATGGTCCAACCATGCTTCGAGATTGATACTGCCGTCGGTGTTGACCGGCTGGTGCACTCTCACCTGTACCATCTTTGTTTTACCTTTCCATACAGCGCACCACGCGGGTGCGCTGGCGATCACCGTGCGGCTGCCATTCCATGGAAGCCGCACCAAGGGGCCAGTCTGCTAGCCCGCTTCGAATAACGCCATGGCCTCGACATGCGCCGTTTGAGGAAACATGTCGAGAATCCCGGCCCTTTTTAACCGGTACCCCTGACCGACCAGCACCTGGGCGTCTCGCGCCAGCGTGGCCGGGTTGCACGATACGTAGACCAGCCGTTTGGCCTGGAGGCGTGCGATGCCTTGCACCACCTCGAAAGCACCGTCGCGCGGTGGATCCAAGAGTACCGCAGAAAAGCCCTCGGCGGCCCATCCGGTGCCTGCCAAAGGCTGCGATAAATCGGTCTGAAAAAACCGTGCGTTATGCACATTGTTGTTTCGGGCATTGGCCGCGGCCCGATCGACCATGGCCTGTACACCTTCCACAGCCACCACTTCGCGCGCCTGGCGGGCCAGCGGCAGGGCGAAGTTGCCCAAGCCGCAGAACAGGTCCAGCACACGTTCGTCGGCCTGCGGTGCGAGCCAGGCCAGGGCCTGCTCGATCATCGCCGTGTTGACCTGGGCATTCACCTGTACGAAGTCGCCCGGGCGCCAGGCCAGCTCCAGCTGCCACGGTGTCAGGGCAAAGCCCAGTTGTGCGGTAGCGTCCACCGGCGCGGGTTCACCTTCACCCTGCAACCACAGCTGGGCATTGGCCTGCTCGCAAAACGCCTGCAGTTTCGCCAGGTCTTCTGCCGGCAGCGGCGCGACATGCCGCACCAGCACCGCCTCGGCGGTACCACTGAACAGCTCTACGTGGCCCAGCGCCTGCGGTTTGCTCAAGGAACGCAGCACCGTCGGCAAGTGGCGCAGAATCGACTGCAAAGGCTGTACCAGCACCGCGCAATCGTCGATGGCAATGATGGCCTGGCTGGCTTCGGCACGGAAGCCGACCTCCAGCTGACGCGCCTTGACGTCCCAGCGCACGGCCACGCGGGCACGGCGTCGGTAGCCAAATTCCGGCCCGCTCAGCGGTGCGGCCCATTCCTCGGGCTGCACGCCAGCTACTCGCTGCAGCTGTTCGGCCAGCGTGCGCTGCTTGAGCGCCAGCTGCGCTTCGTGCGGCAGGTGCTGCAGGTTGCAGCCTCCGCAGCGGTCGTAATAGCGGCACGGCGCCTCGCGGCGCTCGGGGCTGGCCTGTAGCAGGCGCTCCAGGCGGGCCTCGACCACTTTGCCACGGGCATTGAGCACGCGCGCCTCCACAGCCTCACCGGCCAGAGCGCCACTGACGAACCAGGTGCGCCCGTCAAGGAAGGCAATGCCACGGCCGTCACCGGCCAGGCGCTCGATATCCAGGCGCTGCTTCTTCCCCACGGGGACCTGGGGGCTACGGTTGCCGCCGGCCGGCTGGAAGCGCAGGCCGCTGTTGCTTTTTTTCTTGGACATTTAGCTCGGGTCGAACAGGCCGGTGGACAGGTAACGGTCGCCGCGGTCGCAGATGATCGCGACCATCACGGCATTTTCCACCTCGTGGGACAGGCGCAGCATGGCTGCGACCGCACCACCGGAAGACACGCCGCAGAAAATGCCCTCTTCACGGGCAAGGCGGCGGGTGGTGTCTTCGGCTTCCTGCTGCGACATGTCGACCACGCGGTCTACGCGGGTGGCGTCGAAAATTTTCGGCAGGTATTCCTCGGGCCAGCGGCGAATGCCTGGAATGGCCGAGCCTTCCATGGGCTGCAGGCCGATGATCTGCACCGCCGGATTCTGCTCCTTGAGGTACTGCGAGCAGCCCATGATGGTGCCGGTGGTGCCCATGGAGCTGACGAAATGGGTAATGGTGCCTTGGGTCTGCTGCCAGATTTCCGGGCCAGTGCTGTTGTAGTGGGCGATCGGGTTGTCGCCGTTGGCGAACTGGTCGAGCACCAGGCCGCGGCCTTCGGCCTGCAGCTTCTCAGCCAGGTCGCGGGCACCTTCCATGCCCTCTTCCTTGGTCACCAGAATCAGCTCGGCGCCGTAGGCAGTCATCGCGGCCTTACGCTCGGCGGTGGAGTTGTCGGGCATGATCAGGATCATCTTGTAACCCTTGATTGCCGCCGCCATCGCCAGGGCGATGCCAGTGTTGCCGGAGGTGGCTTCGATCAAGGTGTCACCGGGCTTGATCTGGCCACGCAGCTCGGCGCGGGTGATCATCGACAGCGCAGGGCGGTCCTTCACCGAGCCGGCAGGATTGTTACCTTCGAGCTTGAGCAGGAGGGTGTTGCTGGTTTCGCCAGCAATGCGCTGCAGGCGAACCAGTGGCGTATTGCCGACGCAATCGGCGATGGTTGGGTACTGCAAGGTCATGGCGTATTTCACAATCCGGACGGCAGGGGCGCCTATCATACCGGCAAACCCTTCGCGGCCATATCACGCAATCTGTGGTCGATATAGCTACAAGCTATAACGTTAGCCTGTGCTGGCCTCTCGCGGGCGTGCCCGCGAAGAGGCTGGCACATGTAACGGCAACCTCATCCACAACCGCAGCCCATCCTTGCCATTCTCCGCCCACAAGGTGCCACCCTGACGCTGGATGGCACTCCGGGCAATGCTCAGGCCCAAGCCAAAACCACCATCCCCCGGCCGCGAACCGTCCAGACGCGAAAAGGGTGCAAAGATCCGTTCCAGATCCTCTTCCGCCACCCCGCCGCCTTCATCTTCCAGCCACAACCACCAGTAACTGCCTTCGCGCTGCCCACCCAGGCGCACCACACCCTCGGCCGGCGAGTGACGAATGGCATTGCGCAACATGTTTTCCAGTGCCTGGGCCAAGTGGTTGAGGTTGCCCTGCACCCAGCAGTCGGCCGGCACTTCACAGCGCAAGCGTTCAAGCGACCAGCCGCTCTCGTAGCTGGCATTCTCGGCCAGCAGCTCCCACAACGCATGGACTTCGATCGGCTCCAGGTTCATCGGCGCACGTTCGGCGTCCTGCCAGGCCAACTGCAGGGTGTCTTCTACCAGTTGCTGCATGCCGTCCACTTCACGGGTCAGGCGCTCACGCAAGCGTTGCAAGTCGGTTTCACCGTCACAGGCCACCCGCAGCCGGCTCAGCGGCGTGCGCATTTCATGCGACAAGTCGCGCAACAATTGCTGCTGCATGGCCACCGTGCCTTGCAGCCGCTCGGCCATCTGGTCGAAGGCGCGGGCCAGCTCGCCCAGCTCGTCATGCCGGGCGATGGTGCGCGAATCCAGGCGTGCCGACAGCTGGTCGGCACGCCAGGCATTGGCCTGTTCGCGCAGCTGGTTCAGGGGCACGATCAACATGCGGTACAACCCCACGCACAGCAGCAAGGTGAACAGGCCGGGGATGATGCCGTTGGTGACGATGCGCCACAGCAAGCGGTACTGGTCCGGATTGAACCGCTGCGGCAGTTCAATCACCAGCATGCCCTGCTCCGGCGCCGACGGGAAGGGTACACGCACCCAAGGCTGGTCGACGCTGCGACGGCTCATAGGCCAATCGACCCCGCGCAGGCGCGTCAGCCGCTGCATGATCTGCGGGTTGAGGGTGGCACTGTCGAGGGGCCGCAGGTTGATATCCAGCACACCCACCCAGCCCCTTTCACGCTGGTGCATCGCCGCCACCCACTGGTCCAGCCCCGCCCGCCCACCGCTACGCCAGGCTTGCTCGGCCTCGGCGGCATAGCCGCGCAGCGTTTGCCGCGCCGGCTCAGAGAGGAAAGCGTTCTGGATTTCCATGTGCCGGCCCCAGGTATAACTGAGGCCAATCATCAGCAGGCAGAAGCCCACCAGCAAGATGGCCAGCTTCCAGAACAACGAATGGCGGTCGAGCATGGCTCACTCCGCCTCGGTGGCGCTGAGCACGTAGCCCTTGCCCCACACGGTGCGGATCTGCCGCTCGTCATAGCCGATGCCCTTGAGCTTGCGGCGGATCTGACTGACATGCATGTCCAGGCTGCGGTCATGCCGCGAATAGCCGCGTTGCAACACCTGCTGGTAAAGGAATGGCTTGCTCAGAACGTCATCGAGGTTACGGTTGAGGATATCGAGCAGGCGGAACTCGCTGGGCGTAAGGCCTGCCAGGCGGCCATCCAGCCGCACATCGCACAGCCCCTCGTCGAACTGCAGCTCACCGCCGCCGGCCTGCTCCTGCGGCGCCTGATGACGCCGCTCAAGGGCCACCCGACGCAGGATGGCCTCAATGCGCACCTGCAGCTCGGCCATGCTGAACGGCTTGGGCAGGTAGTCATCGGCCCCACGCTGGAAACCACTGATACGGTCGGCCTCGGCACCTAGCGCCGACATCAGGATCACCGGCGTGGCGCTGCGCTTGCGCAACTGTGCCAGCGCCTCAAGGCCATTGAGCCCGGGCAACAGGATGTCCATCAGCACCACATCGAACACCTGACGCCCTGCCGTCTCCAGGCCCTCCAGCCCATTGCGGCACCAGGTCACCTGAAAGCCGCCGCGTTGCAGTTCTTCGTGCAGGTAGGCACCGAGCACCGGATCATCCTCGATGGCGAGGATATTGGAGTTGTGAATAGCTACAGGATTCATTAGCAACTGCCATGCATTCTCAATTGCGCAATTATTGAGCATCCACCGCCTGCCAGGCAACCGCCCTGCGACCAATGCACCGGCAATGGCGCAAAACACGTACTAAAGAGGTGCAATGGTGCCGCAGGCGGAGTAACTTCGCGGCTTGGCCGTCACCACTTGATGGCATCCAGGCACATCACAGGAGGCGAGTGTGCTCGATCGCTTGGGAATCCGCAGCCGGGTCCTGCTGCTGGCACTGCTGCCGGCTGGCCTGATGGCTCTGGTGCTGGGCAGTTACTTCACCTGGCTGCAACAGAACGACCTGCGCACCCAGCTGTTGCAGCGTGGCAAGATGATTGCCGAACAACTGGCGCCACTGGCCGCCCCCGCCATGGCCCGGCTCGCGCCAGCGCAACTGGAGCGTATCGCCGCGCAAACCCTGGAACAGTCCGACGTACGGGCCGTCGCCTTCCTGGCCCCGGACCGCACACGCCTGGCCCACGCCGGCCCGAGTATGCTCAACCAGCCCCCCAGCGGTGGCACGGGCACCCAACTGCTGGAGCGCAGCGGCAATGACGCCACCCGCTACCTGATGCCCGTGTTCGGCCATCACCGAGATCTGGCCACCGATGCCATACCGGCCGAGGCCGAGCGCCTGCTGGGATGGGTCGAGATCGAGCTGTCGCACGACGGCACGCTCCTGCGCGGTTATCGCAACCTGTTCACCAGCCTGTTGCTGATCCTCGCCTGCCTGGCCCTCAGCGGCCTGCTGGCGCTGCGCATGAGCCGCACCATCAACGGCCCCATCGAGCGCATCAAGCACGCGGTCAACCAGCTCAAGGACGGCCACCTGGAAGAACGCCTGCCAACCATGGGCAGCCATGAGCTGGACGAGCTGGCACGCGGTATCAACCGCATGGCCGAAACCCTGCAGAATGCCCATGAAGAACTGCAGCACAGCATCGACCAGGCCACCGAAGACGTGCGCCAGAACCTCGAAACCATCGAGATCCAGAACATCGAGCTGGACATGGCGCGCAAGGAGGCGCTTGAGGCCAGCCGCATCAAGTCGGAGTTCCTGGCCAACATGAGCCACGAGATCCGCACCCCGCTCAATGGCATTCTGGGGTTTACCCACCTGCTGCAAAAAAGCGAAATGACGCCGCGCCAGCTGGACTACCTGAGCACCATCGAGAAATCCGCCGACAATTTGCTCGGGATCATCAACGAGATCCTCGATTTCTCCAAGATCGAGGCCGGCAAACTGGTGCTCGACAGCATCCCGTTCAACCTGCGTGACCTGGTTCAGGACACGCTGACCATCCTGGCACCGGCCGCCCACGCCAAGCAGCTGGAATTGCTTAGCCTGATCTATCGCGACACGCCCGCTTCGTTGATCGGCGACCCGCTGCGGCTCAAGCAGATCCTGACCAATCTGGTCAGCAACGCCATCAAGTTCACCCGCGAAGGCACCATCGTCGTACGCGCCATGCTCGAAGACGAGCATGAAGACAGCGCACAGCTGCGCATCAGTGTGCAGGACACCGGTATCGGCCTGTCGCCGCAGGATGTACGTACGCTGTTCCAGGCCTTCAGCCAGGCCGACAACTCGCTGGCACGCCAACCCGGCGGCACCGGCCTGGGGCTGGTGATTTCCAAACGCCTGATCGAGCAGATGGGCGGCGAAATCGGCGTCGACAGCACCCCGGGCGAAGGGTCGCAGTTCTGGATCAGCCTCAACCTGCCCAAAGCCCACGACGATGTCGAGGCGTTTGCGCTACAGCCGCTGCTGGGCCGGCGCGCCGCCATCGTCGATGGCCACGAGCTGGCCCGTCAGGCGCTGGAACACCAACTGGAAGACTGTGGCCTCAGCGTCAGCCTGTTCACCTCCTACGACCAGTTGCTGCAGGCGGTGCAAGCTGCCAGCCAGGCCGGCCAGCCGTTCGAGTTCGCCGTACTCGGGGCCAACCTGGGCAACCTGTCGCCCGAGCAACTGGGCCGCTACCACCAGCAGCTTGAGCGCTACCACTGCCAATGCGTGGTACTGTGCCCGACCACCGAGCAAGCCCTTTACCACCCGTTCCTGCCCAATGGTCATGGCCAGTTGCTGTCCAAGCCGACCTGCACCCGCAAACTGCGTCGTCTGCTGCTGGAGCTGGTGCAACCACGCCGCCCGCTGGGCGAAGCGAACAGCATCAACGGCCAGCGGCAGCCGAAAATCCTGTGCGTCGACGACAATGCCGCCAACTTGCTCTTGGTACAGACCCTGCTTGAGGACCTTGGCGCCGAGGTGCTGGCCGTAGACAACGGTTATGCCGCGGTGAAGGCCGTACAGGACGAGCCCTTCGACCTGATACTGATGGACGTGCAGATGCCCGGCATGGATGGCCGCGCCTGCACAGAGCAGATTCGGCTTTGGGAAAATACCCAAAGCGGCAACCCGCTGCCGATCGTCGCCCTAACCGCCCACGCCATGGCCAATGAAAAACGCGCATTGCTGCACAGCGGCATGGACGACTACCTGACCAAGCCTATCAGCGAACGGCAACTGGCCCAGGTGGTGATGAAATGGACGGGCCTGAGCCTGGGCACACCGCAGCAGGCGCAAACCGAGCTGTTGGCCAACAGCGACGAGCTCAAGGTACTCGACCCCGAAGAAGGCTTGCGCCTGGCGGCTGGCAAGGCGGACCTGGCAGCCGATATGCTGAGCATGCTGCTGGCTTCGCTGGAGGCAGACCGCGAAGCCATTCGTGCGGCCCGCGATGCAGACGACCGCAATGGCCTGATCGAGCAGGTACACCGCCTGAACGGCGCCTCGCGCTATTGCGGTGTGCCGCAGTTGCGCGCGGCCTGCCAGCGCAGCGAGACCTTGCTCAAACAGGAAAGTCCGCAGGCACAGCAGGCGCTGGATGAGCTGGACGGTGCGATCAGCCGGCTGGCGGCGCAGGCCAGATTGAGCGCTTGACTGGATGAATTTGGCGCCTGTGAGATCGAGCGCCGCCCGCGCGGCGCATCGCGAGCTTCGCTCGCTCCTACGTTTGTTTTCGGCCAGTAACGCTTGTTACAAGCGCGCGCGACCGCCTTGTTTGTACGGCGCGATATCGAGCCATGCGCCAAAGCGTTCGCGCGCAAAATCCGCAGGAATATTTGGCCCGAAACAAACGTAGGAGCGTGCGATGCGCCGCGCGGGCGGCGCTCGATCTCACAAGCAACGCCCACCCAAGACATGCACCACAAAGGAAGCCCCCACCATGCGCGCCCTGTTGTTCAGCAGCCAGCACTACGATCAGGAAAGCTTCACCCGGGCCGCCAGTGGCAGCACCCTGGAGCTGCATTTCCAGCCTGCCCGTCTGACCCTCGACACCGCCGCCCTGGCCAGCGGCTACGAAGTTGTCTGTGCCTTCATCAACGACGAACTCGACGCCCCGGTGCTGCAGCGCTTGGCCGCCGGTGGCACACGCCTGATCGCCCTGCGTTCGGCCGGCTACAACCACGTCGACCTGGCCGAAGCCCAGCGGCTGGGCCTTGCGGTGGTTCGCGTGCCGGCCTACTCGCCACACGCCGTGGCCGAGCACGCCGTAGCGTTGATCCTGGCCCTCAACCGGCGCCTGCACCGGGCCTACAACCGTACCCGCGAAGGTGATTTCACCCTGCATGGGCTGACCGGCTTCGACCTGCACGGCAAAACCGTCGGTGTCGTCGGCACCGGCCAGATCGGCGCGGCCTTTGCCCGCATCATGGCCGGTTTCGGCTGCCAACTGCTGGCCTACGACCCCTACCCCAACCCGGAACTGCTGGCCCTGGGTGCACGCTACCTGAGCATGCCCGAGTTGCTGCGCGAAGCCCGCATCATCAGCCTGCACTGCCCGCTGACCGAGCACACTCGCCACTTGATCAATGCACAAAGCCTGGCCCACCTCCAACCCGGAGCCATGCTCATAAACACGGGCCGTGGCGCGCTGGTCGACACCCCGGCACTGATCGATGCGCTGAAAAGCGGCCAACTCGGCTACCTGGGCCTGGATGTCTACGAAGAAGAAGCCCAGTTGTTCTTCGAAGACCGCTCCGATCTGCCCCTGCAGGACGATGTGCTGGCGCGCCTGCTGACCTTCCCCAACGTGATCATCACGGCTCACCAGGCCTTCCTCACCCGTGAGGCGCTGGATGCCATCGCCGCGATCACGCTGGACAACATCAACCGCTGGGCGGCAGGCAATCCACAGAATCTGGTGATGGGTTAATGCTAGGATACGCGGCATTTCTGGAGGACCCATGGTCGAGCACGATTTCCGTTACACCCTTTTCAACCCGCAACACACCCTGATCGAGTGCCGCGCACTGGTGCCAGGCCGCTACCAGGTCACTGGCAACGGCGGCTCGATGCACAAAGGCGACACCCTGCTGGTCACCCTCAAAGGCAGCAAGGACCTGTCCATGCGCCTGACCGTGGAAAGCGTGCGTCACCTGATCAACCCGCGCGGCCAGTGGGTTGCCGTGGCCAGCGGCCCGGTGTTCAACGAGCTGGAAATCCTCACCTGGCAGGTCGAGTGCGACAGCTGCGATGCCGTGCTGGACTTCGAGTTTGCCGTGGACGCCAAGCTGGGCAAACAAGCCCGCCAACCCGCCGCCAGCGCGCGCATTGCCGAACTGGGCTGGGCCAGCCGTGGCGACAAACACCTGTGCCCGCGTTGCCAGGAGAGCGCCGAGTGAAAAATCTGCTGACCGGCGTGCTGATTGCCACCGGCCTGCTCGGCTGCGCCGCAGAACCTTCGAAGCTGCAGCAGGAACGCAGCTATGTGCTGGAATGGATTGGCGAACGCCCGCTGATCGACTACAGCCACCTCACGCTGACCCTGGCCAGCGACGGCCGCGCCTATGGCAATGGCGGTTGCAACCACTGGTTTGCGCCGTACACGCTGGACGGTGAGCACCTGAGCTTTGGCAAGGTCGGCAAGACCCGCAAGCTGTGCGCGCCAGCGTTGATGGAGCAGGAAAAGCGCTTCTTGCAGGCACTGGAAACGGTGCAGCGCTGGGATGTGTCGCCGGTGGAGCAGATGCGCTTCTGGCCAGCCCAGGGTAAACCGCTGCGGTTCTGGCCGGAGGAAGGCTGAAAACAGCTACAAGCTGCGAGCTTCAAGCCACAAGAAAAAGCAGAGTGAGCACCGATCTGCCTTTCCTTGGTGCTTGCAGCTTGCAACTCACCCCTGTTTGAGGGCCTTGATCTTGGCCTGTAGCCCTTCCAGGGTCTGCTCGCCCAACAGCTGCTCACGCACCTTGCCCTTGTCATCGATGATGTAGGTCACCGGCAGCGCCTCGCTGCGTGGCAGGTCGTAGCGCTCGGCCGGGTCCTGGGCCAGCACGGTAAAACCGATGCCCAGGGTTTCAGCGGCCTGTTTCAGGTCCTGCCCCTGCAAGCCATCGAAATTCACCCCCACCACCTTGATGCCATCGGCCGCCCACTGCTTGGCCGCCGCGTTCAGTTCAGGGATTTCGGTACGGCACGGCCCGCACCATTCAGCCCAGTAGTTGAGCACCAGCCAGTGCCCGTCGATCTGTTCGGCCTTAACCGTATTACCGTGTTGGTCCACGCCATAATCGGCACCGCAACCACCGAGCAACAGGCTCGCGGTGATGGCCAGTACTGCTGCCAGACGCCTTGCCATGGGTCAATCCTTCTCGAGTTTTAGAGCAAATGGGTCAGTCGCTGCGGTTAGAATAGCCGCCACACCCAGCTGGATGCGACCCGACATGACTGACCTGACGCTCTATCATAACCCGCGCTGCTCGAAATCCCGCGGCGCGCTTGAACTGCTCGAAGCCCGCGGCCTGGCACCAACCATTGTGCGCTACCTGGAAACCCCGCCCGACGCCGCCACCCTCAAGGCAGTGCTCGGCAAGCTGGGCATCGCCCCGCGCCAACTGCTGCGCACTGGCGAGGATGAGTACAAGGACCTGAACCTGGCCGACCCGGCGCTGACCGACGCACAACTGATCGATGCCATGGCCCGGCACCCCAAATTGATCGAGCGGCCAATCCTCGTTGCCGGTGACAAGGCCGTGGTCGGCCGTCCACCGGAAAAAGTGCTGGAGATCCTGCCGTGAGCGCGCCCTACATCCTGGTGCTCTATTACAGCCGCCACGGTTCAACCAGCGAAATGGCCCGGCACATCGCCCGTGGCATCGAACTGACCGGCATGGAGGCGCGCCTGCGCACAGTGCCTGCGATTTCTACCGAATGTGAAGCCGTTGCGCCGGACATTCCGGCCAGTGGTGCGCTGTACGCCACCCTGGACGACTTGCGCCACTGCGCCGGCCTAGTACTCGGTAGCCCGACCCGCTTCGGCAACATGGCGGCGCCGCTGAAGTACTTCCTGGATGGCACCAGCAGCCTGTGGCTGGGGGGCGAGCTGGTCGGCAAGCCAGCGGGTGTGTTCACCTCCACCGCCAGCCTGCACGGCGGCCAGGAAACCACCCTGCTGTCGATGATGCTGCCGTTGATGCACCACGGCATGCTGGTGATGGGCCTGCCCTACAGCGAATCGGCCTTGCTGGAAACCCGTGGCGGCGGTACCCCTTATGGCGCCAGCCACCATGCCGGTGCCGACGGCAAGCGCGAACTGGACCCACACGAGATTGCCCTGTGCCGCGCCCTTGGCCAACGCCTGGCGACCACCGCCAAGGCCCTGGAGGCCGCGCGTGGCTAAAAAGCCCAAGGTGTTGCCGCCACTGGAATGGCTGGCACCGCGCCTGCGCCTGACAAGGGCGTTGAGCCTGGCGTTCTTCTTCGGTCTGATCGCTTTGCTGGTGGTGAACAACCTTTGGTTCGCCAACCTGCATGGCGCACGGGTCGAGGTGATCCTGGCGATCGAACTGGTGCCGCTGCTGTTGCTGCTGCCGGGCATGCTGACAGGCAGCGCCCGGGCACATGCCTGGACCTGCTTCGTGGTGAACATCTATTTCATCAAGGGCGTGCTGGCGGCGTTCGACCCGGCGCGGGCGGTGTTCGGCTGGGTTGAAGTGCTGGTGAGCCTGGGGTTGTTCATTGCCGGGCTGCTGTATGTGCGCTGGAAGTTCCAGCATGAGCGGCGCCTGGCGGGCGAAGGTAATTAACATCTGGGGCCGCTTTGCGGCCCCAAAATCTCAATGGTTGACGGTATGCGCCAGCATCACCGACAACTGGCACAGCGGCCGTCCGCTCTCTTCGTGCCACTGATTGAAGGCTTGCTGCACCAGGGCCAGGTCACGTTGACTGGTCGGTTGCTTGTCGATCACTTTCTGCGCAATCAGCGCCGCCGCCATGTCATCGGTAGGGATGAAGGTATCCTTGCCGACCATGCGCAGGAAGCGCGGCGCCGACAACCCGCCCAACTGATTGCCATGCTTGGCCAGGTACTTCCATAACCCGACAATGTCGGTCACCGGCCAATCGGCGATGAACTCACCAAAGCTGCCGTTTTCTTTGGCGATATCAAGCACCATCTGCGCATTGCGCGGCACGCTCTTGAGCTTGCCCATATGACGGATGATGCGCTCATCCTGCATCAGCCGCTCCAGGTGCTCGGCGCCCATCAGCACCACCTTCTCCGGGTCGAAACCGAAGAACACCTGCTCGAACGCCGGCCACTTGGCGTCCACCAGGCTGTGCTTGAGCCCGGCGCGGAACACACGCAAGGCCAGGGTCGACAGGTAGCGGTCATCACTGATGCCCCGCAGCTGCGCCGGCGTGCGCGGCTGCGGCAGGAATGCCTCCAGCGCCTGGGCCGAGCCAAAGCGGTTCAGGCAGTACTCATGCAGCCACTGGTAATCGCGCATAGGTCAGATGTTCACAACGTCGAGGAAGCGCGGGGTAGCGTTTTCGTCGATCTTCAGGCTGGTGAAATCGAACAGGTTGCGGTCGGCCAGTTGCGACGGTGCCACGTTCTGCAGGGCGCGGAAAATGCTCTCGGTACGGCCCGGGTGCTTGCGCTCCCAGTCCAGCAGCATGTCCTTGACCACCTGGCGCTGCAGGTTTTCCTGCGAGCCGCACAGGTTGCACGGGATGATCGGGAATTCCTTCATGTCCGAGTAAGCCTGGATGTCCTTCTCGCTGCAGTAGGCCAACGGGCGGATCACCACGTTGCGGCCATCATCGGCGCGCAGCTTCGGCGGCATGCCCTTGAGCGCACCGTTGAAGAACATGTTGAGGAAGAAGGTTTCGACGATATCGTCGCGGTGGTGTCCTAGGGCCATCTTGGTCGCACCGATTTCATCGGCGAAGGTGTACAGGGTGCCACGGCGCAAGCGCGAGCACAGCGAGCAGGTGGTCTTGCCCTCGGGTACCAGCTCCTTGACCACCGAGTAGGTGTCCTTCTCGACGATGTGGTACTCGACGCCCAGCTCCTTGAGGTAGGCTGGCAGCACGTGTTCGGGGAAGCCAGGCTGCTTCTGGTCCATGTTCACCGCAACGATCTCGAACGTGATCGGTGCCACCTTCTGCAGGTGCAACAGAACGTCGAGCATGGTGTAGCTGTCCTTGCCGCCAGACAGGCAGACCATGACCTTGTCGCCATCCTCGATCATGTTGTAGTCGGTGATGGCTTCGCCGGCGAGACGACGCAGGCGTTTTTGCAGTTTGTTCTGGTTGACCGAGAGGGTGCCCATAGCGCTTGAATCCGCGAGGTGTGACAAAAGGCGGCTATTTTACGCACAAACGCGGCGCCGCTGTAGGCATTCCGATAAAGACTTCGTTGTAATCAACAGTACGCCTGACAGCGCAATTTGCTCTAAAAAGCACGGTTTATGCCGGCAACAGCTTCCTATACTGCGACATAAGGCCACATTACCGCTTGCATCGGTGTTCGGGCCTCGGGCCGCTTGCGCTCCATCTGGGGGGCGTTTGGCAACATTGAGAGGAGTGACGGCATGATTCATCACGTTGTGGGGCTATTTACCCATCCCGACCAGGAATGGCGGGAAATCCGTGGCGAAGAAGAAACCATCAGCCACATGTACCTGACGCACACCCTTATCCTGGCGGCGATTCCCGCCGTTTCGGCGTTCATCGGCACCACCCAGGTCGGCTGGGTGATCGGCGACCGGCCAGCCGTGATGCTGACCATGGAAAGCGCCATCTGGATGAGCATCATGTCGTACCTGGCAATGCTCGCCGGGGTGGCGGTAATGGGTGCATTCATCCACTGGATGGCCCGCACCTACGATGCCAACCCGTCCATGGCGCAGTGCATCGCCTTTGCCACCTACACCGCCACCCCTTTGTTCATCGGCGGCCTGGCAGCGCTCTACCCGCACTTGTGGCTGGGCATGCTGATCGGCACGGCCGCCATCTGCTACACGGTGTACCTGCTGTATGTCGGCTTACCGACGTTCATGAACATACCCTCCGACGAAGGCTTCCTGTTCTCAAGCTCCGTGCTGGCGGTGGGCCTTGTGGTACTGGTGGCGATAATGGCCGCCACGGTGATTATATGGGGATTGGGCGTGGGGCCCGTCTACACCAACTAGAACAGATTCAACCAACACTGGGGCATCAACCAGGGGCCGCCGCAAGGCGGCCTCTGGCTGTGCGCTGACCGGTGGCTCGGCACCCCCGCTGCAGTTGCGGCATAATGCCCGGTCAGGAGAACCACCCCGCCATGCCCGAGCTGCTCAGACAACGCGTCGAAACCTGTTACCAGCAAGCCGAAACCTTCTTCAAACGCCCCTTCCCGCGCCCGGAAGTCAGCTTCAAGCTGCGCGGGCAAAAAGCCGGGGTTGCCCACCTGCACGAGAACCTGCTGCGTTTCAACCTGCAGCTCTACCGCGAAAACCAAGAAGACTTCCTGCGCCAGACCGTGGCCCATGAAGTGGCACACCTGGTGGCCCACCAGCTGTTCGGCGACCGCATCCAGGCCCATGGCGAGGAGTGGCAGCTGATCATGCGCGGGGTGTACGAGCTGCCGCCCAACCGGTGCCACAACTACGAAGTGCAACGGCGCGCGGTCACCCGCTACATTTACCGTTGCCCGTGCCCGCAGGGTGACTTCCCGTTTACGGCGCAGCGGCACAAGCTGGTGCGCCAGGGGCGGCGGTACCTGTGCAAGCGGTGCCGGGGGATATTGGTGTACAGCGGCGAGACGCGCGTCGAATAGATTGTGTGTTTTCTGTACCGGCCCTTTCGCGGGCTTGCCCGCGAAAGGGCCGGTACAGCGATACAAAGCCTCCAGGCATAAGAAAGGCGACCCGAGGGTCGCCTTCTTGTACCAGCATGCGCCTTACTTCTCGACGAAGGCACGCTCGATCAGGTAGTCACCCGGCTCACGCATGCGCGGGGAGATCTTCAGGCCGAAGCTGTCCAGCACTTCGCTGGTCTCGTCGAGCATGCTCGGGCTGCCGCAGATCATCGCACGGTCATCCTGCGGGTTGATCGGTGGCAGGCCGATATCGCTGAACAGCTTGCCGCTGCGCATCAGGTCGGTCAGGCGGCCCTGGTTCTCGAACGGCTCGCGGGTCACGGTCGGGTAGTAAATCAGCTTGTCGCGAACCGACTCACCGAAGAACTCGTTCTGCGGCAGGTGCTCGGTGATGAACTCGCGGTAGGCCACTTCGTTCACGTAACGCACGCCGTGCACCAGGATCACTTTTTCGAAGCGCTCGTAGGTTTCCGGGTCCTGGATGACGCTCATGAACGGCGCCAGGCCAGTACCGGTGCTCAGCAGGTACAGGTGCTTGCCCGGGTTCAGGTCATCGAGTACCAGGGTGCCGGTAGGCTTCTTGCTGATGATGATCTCATCGCCTTCCTTCAGGTGCTGCAGCTGCGAGGTCAGCGGGCCGTCCGGCACCTTGATGCTGAAGAACTCCAGGTGCTCTTCCCAGTTCGGCGAAGCGATGGAATAGGCACGCATGAGCGGACGGCCGCTTTCCTGCTGCAGGCCGATCATCACGAACTGACCGTTCTCGAAGCGCAGGCCCGGGTCGCGGGTGCACTTGAAGCTGAACAGGGTGTCGTTCCAGTGGTGCACACTGAGGACACGTTCGTGGTTCATGTTGCTCATCGATGGGGCTCCTGAAGAAAAACGCGGCGCGCAAAACGCGCAGTTGCGCGATAGTTTAGGGGCAGCGACAATATCTGTTAACTGGATTATCAAGATATGTGTTATCGGTTATATCGATATGCGATTCACACTTCGTCAACTGCAGGTCTTCGTCGCCGTCGCCCAGCATCAAAGCGTCTCTCGGGCCGCTAGCCTGCTGGCGTTGTCGCAGTCGGCCGCCAGCACTTCAATTACCGAACTGGAGCGGCAATCGAGCTGCCAGCTGTTCGACCGTGCCGGCAAGCGACTGGCCCTCAACGCCTTGGGCCATCAGCTGCTACCGCAGGCGGTGGCCCTGCTCGACCAGGCCAAGGAAATCGAAGACCTGCTCAATGGCAAGTCCGGTTTCGGCTCGCTGGCGGTCGGCGCCACACTGACCATCGGCAACTACCTGGCCACCCTGCTGATCGGCAGCTTCATGCAGACCCACCCGGAAAGCCAAGTGAAGCTGCATGTACAGAACACTGCGCATATCGTGCAACAGGTGGCGCACTACGAAATTGATCTGGGTCTAATCGAAGGTGACTGCAACCACCCGGACCTGGAAGTGCAGCCCTGGGTGGAGGACGAACTGGTGGTGTTCTGCGCGCCGCAGCATCCGCTGGCCACGCTGGGCCGCGCCGATATCGAAAGCTTGTCGCAAGAAGCGTGGATACTGCGCGAGCAAGGCTCAGGCACGCGCCTGACCTTCGACCAGGCCATGCGCCATCACCGCGCCAACCTCAATATCCGCCTGGAGCTGGAACACACAGAAGCCATCAAGCGCGCCGTCGAGTCGGGCCTGGGCATTGGCTGCATTTCACGCCTGGCGCTGCGGGATGCTTTCCGCCGAGGCAGCCTGGTAGCGGTCGAAACCCCCGAGCTGGATCTGATGCGCCAGTTCTACTTCATCTGGCACAAACAAAAATACCAGACCTCGGCCATGCGTGAGTTTCTGGAACTTTGCCGCAGCTTCACCGCGGGCTTTACCCGCAGTGATGAAATCGTGCTGCCGCCAATCGCTTAAAGCAGGATCACACCCCACACCAGCGCGACCATGGTCAGCGCCACCAGCTGTGCGGCGCTGCCCATGTCCTTGGCGTTTTTCGACAGGGGGTGACGCTCCAGCGAGATGCGGTCGATGGCCGCTTCCACTGCCGAGTTGAACAGCTCGACGATCAAGCCCAACAGGCACACCGCGATCATGATCGCCCGTTCCGCACGGCTGACCGGCAGCCAGAAGGCGATCGGGATCAGCAGCACGTTGAGCAGTACCAGCTGGCGGAACGCAGCCTCCCCCTTGAAGGCGGCGCGCAGGCCGTCCAGTGAGTAGCCGGCGGCGTTGAAGATGCGTTTGAGGCCGGTCTGGCCCTTGAATGGCGATGTCATGTGAGTCACTTCACAACGGAAAGGCCAGCAGACTAGACCGGCACGGGTCAAAAAAGCGTGAAGCCACGCGCAGTCAGTTGCTGGCAACCGATTCAAGTTGTTGCAGCAGCAGCGCAGCCTGTGTGCGGGTGCGCACGCCCAGCTTGCGGAAGATCGCGGTCACGTGGGCCTTGATGGTTGCTTCCGACACGTTCAGCTCATAGGCGATCTGCTTGTTCAACAAGCCTTCGCAGACCATGGTCAGTACGCGGAACTGCTGCGGCGTAAGGCTGGCCAGGCCTTCGCTGGCGGCTTTGGCCTCAGCCGACACATCCACCTTTTCGAACGCCTGCGGCGGCCACCAAACCTCGCCATCGAGCACCTTGCGCACGGCATCCTGGATGACTTCCAGGGTGCTGGACTTGGGAATGAAGCCACTGGCGCCGAACTCGCGGGACTTGACCACCACGGCAGCCTCTTCCTGCGCCGATACCATCACCACGGGAATCTGCGGGTATTGCCCGCGCAACAGCACCAGCCCGGAAAAACCGTAAGCACCCGGCATGTTCAAGTCCAGCAGCACCAGGTCCCAGTCGGCTTTTTCGCTCAGACGGGTTTCCAGTTCGGCAATGCTCGCGACTTCGACCAGGCGTACATCCGGGCCCAGGCCGACGGTAACGGCCTGGCGCAGAGCGCCACGGAACAGTGGGTGGTCATCGGCAATCAGGATTTCGTAAGTGGCCATCGATCTAAGGATCCTGTTCTGTGCCAGGCGCTCGAGGGTAAGGGAAGCGTCCGGCGGGGAATCGGCGCCAAGGATGCCGAGCACGGTCAAGGGTGGTCAAGCCGATCGCCCTGCCGTCTCGCCCACCCTGGCTGCCAGCCCCGTCATTATGAACCAAAGCAGGGGTTATGCCCCTTGGACTATAGGAAGGTATGCAACCGCTGGTGGGTGTCGTCCTGATCATCCAGCGGCAGGCGCCGCTTGCCGCTCAGGTAATGCAGGCTGAACACATCCAGGTAGGCATCCAGTGCCTGCGAGGCCTGGCTGTCGCCGGCCAGGTCCAGGCACATGGCGGCCACCTCTGCCGTGCAGAAGTGATCGTCACGCTTGGAACGCCGCAGGCGGTAACGCGACATCTGCTTGGCCTGCAGGCTCAACACCGGGAAGCGGTCCAGGTACGGGCTTTTGCGGAACATCTTGCGCGCCTCGGTCCAGGTGGCATCCAGCAGGATGAACAACGGGCGCTTGCCCGGCTCGCGCACCACCTCGCTGACCACCCGCTGCTCAGCCACGAACTCGCCCGGGAAGACGATATAGGGCTGCCAGCGTGGGTCGTCGAGCAGGGCCAGCAAACGCTCGTCCACCGAGGTGCGCAGCCAGCCGAAAGCGGAGGTGTCTTCGATCAGGTCGGCAATCAGCCAGCCGGTGTTGGTAGGCTTCAACGGCTCGGTGTCATGCATCAGCAGGCACACGCCGGAGTCAGCCTGTACACGGGGTTTCCAGGCACACAGGCAATGGGTGGCAATCACCCGGCAATCCGGGCAACGCTCTGCACGCGAACCACGGGCGATGAATGGCTTGTTGCTGCGGGCCAGGCGTTCGGCGCGCAGGCGCGCTACCGCATGGCTCATGCCGGCAGGCCTCTGGTCGATTTGGAAATGGGCACAAGGATGGCTCGGAGAACACAAGGGCGCCAGTCTACCAGAACAGGGGGCAATTGCTGTGCAGGCTGCAAGGCGGTCTTTATAATCGGGCCTTTACCGTGCCCGGATCTTGCCTTGCGCGATTTCACGGAACACCGTCGACCCGCGCATGTCAAAGCGCCAGTCATCGAACCAGGAGAGATTCATGCTGCGCCTTATCGCCCCCGCCCTGACCCTGTTGCTTGCCCTGCCGTTGGCAGCACAGGCGGCATCCAAGCAGGACTACGACCTTAACAAGATGCTGCAGAAGGTTGCCAAAGAAAGCAGCATCGGCACCCCGCGCGCCATCAACGAGGACATCCTCGACCAGGGTTACACCGTAGAGGGCAAGGCGCTGGTCAACCACCTGAGCGTGCGCCAGAGCCACGCCGAACGCATGCAGGCCAACCCCGAGCAGGTACGCAGCCAGCTGGGCGACAGCGTTTGCCGCAACAGCGGGTTCCGTAACCTGATGTCCAAGGGTGCGGTCATGGTCTACCGTTTCACGGTCTACAAGACCAACCAGCCAATCATGGATCAAGCCTTCGACAGTGCCAGCTGCGTGGCCGGCAACAAGAAGAAGTAACCGCCGCGCATCACGCTACACCTGCTCCTTCTCGCGGGCGCACCAGCGCCCTCCGGCGGCATCGGCGCGCATCTCGGCCAACAAAGCCTGCAGGTAACGCGACTGGCACTCCAGCCCCTCCAACCTGCGGCGGCACTCGGCCTCAAGGCTCAGGTGATGCACCTGGGCCGCGCGCTCCAGCATCCGGTAGAGCTGCCCGTCCACTTCGATGATCAAGCGATGCATACCGCCACCTCCTGCATCGACACGTTTCGCTTTACCAGTTAACCAAACCCGTACCGCCGAGGGGTGCATGCCGACGGGCGGCGCTGCCAAACAACCCGGCACGATCGGGCGCGACGGTCTAGATTGAGGTCATAGGCATTGGTGCAGAAGGAGACGTTGCATGCCTTACCAATCGAATGAACTGCTGTTCAACCACTTCCGCGACAACAACATCGACCTGAGCAACATCGACGCACAACTGCAACTGGTAGCACCCGACAGCCCCAACTTGCCGCTGTACCGCGACATGATGCTGACCATCCTGCGCATGGCCCATGACGACAGCGACCGCTGGAGCGCCAAGATCACCTTGCAAGCCCTGCGCGAACTGGACCAGTCGTTCCGCACCCTGCAGCGCTACAAGGGTCGGCGCAAGGTGACCGTGTTCGGTTCGGCACGTACCCCGCTGGAACACCCGATGTATGCCTTGGCCCGCGAACTGGGCGCCACCCTGGCACGCTCCGATCTGATGGTCATTACTGGAGCGGGTGGCGGCATTATGGCGGCCGCCCACGAAGGCGCCGGCAGCGAGCACAGCCTGGGGTTCAACATCACCCTGCCCTTCGAACAACATGCCAACCCCACGGTAGGCGGTACCGACAAGCTGTTGCCGTTCCACTTTTTCTTCATCCGCAAGCTGTTTTTTGTCAAAGAGGCTGATGCCCTGGTGCTGTGCCCAGGCGGTTTCGGCACCCTGGACGAAGCGTTGGAGGTTCTGACCCTGATCCAGACCGGCAAAAGCCCATTGGTGCCGGTGGTACTGCTGGACTCGCCTGGTGGCAGCTTCTGGCGAGACTGCCTGGACTTCATCAGCCGCCAGCTGGAAGAAAACCGCTACATCCTGCCGAGCGATCTGAAGCTGGTGCGCCTGGTGCACAGTGCCGACGAGGCGGTGAAGGAAATCAACCAGTTCTACAGCAACTACCACTCCAGCCGCTGGCTGAAGAGCCAGTTCGTAATCCGCATGCACCACCCGCTCAGCGAAGCAGCGCTGTATGACATCCAGGAAGATTTTGCCGACTTGCGCCTGAGTGGTAAGTATCACCAGCAGCCAGACAGTGGCGCCGAGCATGAGGTGGGTAATTTCAGCCACCTGACCCGTCTGTCGTTCGCCTTCAATGGCCGGGATCAGGGCCGGCTGCGCGAGCTGGTGGATTTCATCAACCTGCCGGAAAACTGGGCCAAGCCGCAGCCGATGCATACCACGCAACGGGCCAGGGAGGCATTGAAAGTGAGTTGATAACGCGTCGTTTGGGGCTGCTGCGCAGCCCCAATAGCGCTAACTGACCGATCAATAATCGTCGAGATCACGCCCACTGAGCAGGCGACCGATCAAATCCATGGGGAAGCCCCGGTAAGCGAGAAACCGGGTCTGCTGGGCACGGCTGCGCGGGTCTTGCGGGCGCTGCCCGGCGAACTTGCGCTGCCACACATCGCGCATACGCTCTGCCCAATCCACCTCGCTCTCGCGTAGCGCCTGCTCGATATCAGCACGCGCCAAACCACGCTGCCCAAGCTCTTCGCGAATACGCGCAGGGCCATAGCCAGAGCCGGAACGGTAGCGGATAAAACTTTCAAGGTAGCGGGCTTCACTCAGCAGCCCTTCTTCGGCAAGCCGATCGAGCTCAGGCTCGATCAGCTCATCCGAAGCGCCGCGCTGACGCAGCTTGCGCGTCAGCTCGACGCGACCGTGCTCACGTCGCGCGAGCAGGTCCATGGCTGTCCGCCGAATGGCGACGGGGGTGTCGAGTACGGCGGACATGTTCAGCTATCTACCGCGCAATCAATAACCGGCTTCAGCGTCGGCCATGTCGTCGGCATCTGCTTCGGCAGCCGCAGCTTTACCAGCCGCAGCGACAGCGCCAGAAGTCAGCAACTTGTCGCGAATCTGCTTCTCGATCTCGGCACCAATCGCCGGGTTCTCAGCCAGGTACTTGGCGGCGTTGGCTTTACCTTGGCCGATCTTGTTGCCCTGGTAGGCATACCAGGCACCGGACTTCTCGACCAGACCTTGGGAAACACCCAGGTCGATGATTTCGCCATTGCGGTAGATACCCTTGCCGTAGAGGATCTGGAACTCGGCCTGACGGAACGGTGGCGAAACCTTGTTCTTGACGATCTTGACGCGGGTTTCGCTGCCGACCACCTCGTCGCCTTCCTTGACCGCACCCGTACGACGGATGTCCAGGCGCACCGAGGCGTAGAACTTCAGGGCGTTACCACCGGTGGTGGTTTCCGGGCTGCCGAACATTACGCCGATTTTCATACGGATCTGGTTGATGAAGATGACCAGGCAGTTGGCGTTCTTGATGTTACCGGTGATTTTGCGCAGCGCCTGGGACATCAGGCGAGCCTGCAGGCCTACGTGCATGTCACCCATTTCACCTTCGATTTCGGCCTTCGGCACCAGGGCGGCCACGGAGTCGACGATGATCACGTCAACAGCGTTGGAACGCACCAGCATGTCGGTGATTTCCAGGGCCTGTTCGCCGGTGTCCGGCTGCGAAACCAGCAGGTCGTCGACGTTGACGCCCAGCTTGCCCGCGTATTCAGGGTCGAGGGCGTGCTCGGCGTCGACGAAGGCGCAGGTGGCGCCGTTTTTCTGGGCTTCGGCAATGACCGACAGGGTCAGCGTGGTTTTACCCGACGATTCCGGGCCGTAGATCTCGACGATACGGCCTTTTGGCAGGCCGCCAATGCCCAGTGCGATGTCCAGGCCCAGCGAGCCGGTGGAGATGGCCGGGATCGCCTGGCGCTCGTGGTCGCCCATGCGCATGACTGCACCTTTACCGAACTGGCGTTCGATCTGACCCAGGGCCGCAGCCAAGGCGCGCTTCTTGTTGTCGTCCATTGAAATCCTCACGTGTTCGACGTGGCCCTGACGGCCGGAATACCTGTATAAGTAGCCAGTATTATTCCACAGGCCGGCGCTCACGCAAACCCCTGTCGTCGATTTACTCGGCACCAAGCTGTAACAAGCCGTCTAACGCGGCGATCACCGTCTGTCGGCGCACCGCCTCGCGGTCACCGTCGAACTGCCGGCGCTCGCTGAAGACCCGACTGCCATCGCCCCAGGCCAGCCACACGGTACCCACCGGCTTGGCGGGCGAGCCACCGTCCGGCCCGGCCACTCCGCTTACCGCCACGGCAAAGCGCGCGCCACTGGCGGCCTGGGCGCCTTTGACCATGGCTTCGACCACTTCCTGGCTAACCGCGCCCACCTGGCCGAACAGCACCTCTGGCACCCCCAGCTGGCGGGTTTTCTGGGCATTGGAATAGGTGACATAACCGGCCTCGAACCAGGCCGAGCTACCGGGTACACGGGTGATGGCTTCGGCGATGCCGCCGCCGGTGCAGGATTCAGCAGTGGTCACCTGCGCGCTGAAGCGGCGCAGATGCTCACCCAGACGCGTGGCAAGCGTGGTGATCGGGTCCATGTCAGGGCTCCTTGAAGGCGGGCCTCTACCCTATCACCCTGCGGTAGGCCCTGGCTCAGGAAACCTCCAGGCTGCCCCGGGCTATTTCGCTGAACGCACGTTCGTCACGCCGTCCAAGGCGCGGCAGCCCTTCCGGCCATTCCCGGCTCCAGTCCAAGCCGCCCAGCTTGCGCATGTCTTCGATTGCCGAACGCCACCAGATCACCTTGCACGCACGCTGGTAGTCGTCGCCGCTCATCACACTGCCGTACAGCAGCTTGCGGCCGATACCACGCAGCTCCCGCGGCACACGCTTGAGGCTCCACTTCACCGAAAGCCGCGCCCACCACGAAGGGACGGGGCGATGTGCCGGCACCTTGAGGGCCAAGCCAGGCATACGCGGATGGAAACCTTCGCCGTGCCTGGCAAAGAAAATTTCCAGGACGGCATGCACGTACTGCTTCATCGCGAAGTAATGGCTGATCACGCCACGTGCTTCATTCACCTGCGCCCCGTGCAACTCGAAGGAAAAGGCAATCTGTTCGATGGTGTGCAGGTCGCCGGTATAGGGTAGCCAGGCATCGATGCGCGGGATGGCGCGCTCGGCAATGCCGACGTTGCAGCGGGTGAAGCCCATTACGCCACTGTTGCAGAGCCGCAAATCGTCGGCCGGCGCATGTCCAGCCTCGGCGAGCCCGGCACTGAAGCGAAGGTAGTCGTTGCTGCGCGAAGCCTCGGCCCAGCTCGTTTCCACTTCGTCGACCAGGAACTGCCCGGCATCGACTTGGCTGAACAACTTCAGCGGTGACTGCAGGAACACCGTATCGGTATCGATGAACACGGTCTTGTCCGCCCACTGCCCGGCCTGGGCAATGGCGCAGGCCTTGCGCCGGTGGGTGTAGCCGCCGTCGCCGGTCCAGGCCTGCAGGGTCTGCTCGTTCAGGGCAATCACTTCCACCGGCCAGCCGACAAAGGCCTTCGGCTGGTCGGTAAGCACACGGATCACCGGCAGCTCTGCCGGCTTGCAGCGCGCAATGGCGGTGAGGATGCTGAGTTTGGCCTCCAGCTGATAGATACGGCGCTCGCCGTACAGGAGGTAGATCAGCTGTTGCTTAACATGAGGGACAGGGCTGGACACATTCATCGTGCAGGTCACGGCTAGGGGCGTTCGTCGAGGGCCGCGCATTCTAGAGGGTAACGCGGCGCAGCTCCACCATTGCCCGCCAAGCATGTGCGTATGCCCCGAAGCCTGCGCCTGCATCACAACAAAAAAGCCTGTACCATTGCGGGTTTACCATCGCCAACCAGATCACCCGCTGTAAGGCCCTGAATGTCAGATCTTTCCGCACACACCCCGATGATGCAGCAGTACTGGAAGCTGAAGAACCAGCACCCGGACCAGCTGATGTTCTACCGCATGGGCGACTTCTACGAGATCTTCTACGAAGATGCCAAGAAGGCCGCGAAACTGCTGGACATCACCCTGACCGCGCGCGGTCAGTCGGCTGGCCAGTCCATCCCTATGTGCGGCATTCCGTTCCACTCGCTGGAGGGCTACCTGGCTAAGCTGGTCAAGCTCGGCGAATCGGTGGTGATTTGCGAACAGATCGGCGACCCGGCCACCAGCAAGGGCCCGGTGGAGCGCCAGGTGGTGCGCATCATTACCCCCGGCACGGTCAGCGACGAAGCCCTGCTCGACGAGCGCCGCGACAACCTGATTGCCGCGCTGCTCGGCGACGAACGCCTGTTCGGCCTGGCTGTACTGGACATCACCAGCGGCAACTTCAGCGTGCAGGAGATCAAAGGCTGGGAAAACCTGCTGGCCGAACTCGAGCGCCTGAACCCGGTCGAGCTGTTGATCCCCGACGACTGGCCCCGCGACCTGCCGGCCGAGAAGCGCCCAGGCGCCCGCCGCCGCGCCCCGTGGGACTTCGACCGCGACTCGGCGCGCAAGGCGCTGTGCCAGCAGTTCGCAACCAAGGACCTCAAAGGCTTTGGCTGCGACAAGCTGACCCTGGCCATTGGCGCCGCCGGTTGCCTGCTGACCTACGCCAAGGAAACCCAGCGCACGGCCCTGCCGCACCTGCGTAGCTTGCGCCACGAGCGCCTGGACGACACGGTCATCCTCGATGGCGCCAGCCGGCGCAACCTGGAGCTGGACATCAACCTGGCGGGTGGGCGTGACAACACCCTGCAATCGGTGGTCGATCGTTGCCAGACCGCCATGGCCAGCCGTCTGCTGAGCCGATGGCTGAACCGCCCGTTGCGCGACCTCAAAGTACTGCAAGCACGTCAGGACTCGATCCGCTGCCTGCTCGACGGCTACCGCTTCGAGAAGCTGCAGCCACAGCTGAAGGAAATTGGCGATATCGAGCGCATCCTCGCCCGTATCGGCCTGCGCAATGCCCGCCCTCGTGACCTGGCGCGCCTGCGCGATGCCTTGGGCGCATTGCCCGAGCTGCAGAACGCCATGACCGAGCTTGAGGCGCCGCATCTGGCGCGCCTGGCAGCGATTACCGGCACCTACCCGGAGCTGGCCAGCCTGCTGGAGCGTGCAATCATCGATAACCCGCCGGCGGTGATCCGCGACGGCGGCGTGCTCAAGGCCGGCTATGACAGCGAGCTGGACGAGCTGCTGGCCATCAGCGAAAACGCCGGCCAGTTCCTGATTGACCTGGAAGCCCGGGAGAAGGCCCGCACCGGCCTGGCCAACCTCAAGGTCGGCTACAACCGCGTGCACGGCTACTTCATCGAGCTGCCAACCAAGCAGGCCGAGCAGGCACCGGGCGACTACATCCGCCGCCAGACGCTCAAGGGTGCCGAGCGCTTCATCACCCCTGAGCTGAAAGCGTTCGAGGACAAGGCACTGTCAGCCAAAAGCCGTGCCCTGGCTCGCGAGAAAATGCTCTACGACGCCTTGCTGGAAACCCTGATCAGCCACCTGGCGCCGCTGCAGGACAGCGCCGCCGCCTTGGCCGAACTGGATGTACTCAGCAACCTGGCCGAACGTGCGCTTAACCTCGACCTGAACTGCCCGCGCTTCGTCGACGAGCCGTGCCTGCGCATCGAGCAGGGCCGCCACCCGGTGGTGGAACAGGTGCTGACCACGCCATTCGTTGCCAACGACCTGGGCCTGGACAACAGCACGCGCATGCTGATCATCACCGGCCCGAACATGGGCGGTAAGTCCACCTACATGCGCCAGACGGCCCTGATCGTGCTGCTGGCGCACATCGGCAGCTTCGTACCGGCAGCCAGCTGCGAGCTGTCACTGGTCGACCGCATCTTCACCCGCATCGGCTCCAGCGACGACCTGGCTGGCGGGCGCTCGACCTTCATGGTCGAGATGAGCGAAACCGCCAACATTCTGCACAACGCCACCGACCGCAGCCTGGTGCTGATGGATGAAGTAGGCCGTGGCACCAGTACCTTCGACGGCCTGTCGCTGGCCTGGGCCGCCGCCGAGCGCCTGGCGCAATTGCGTGCCTACACCTTGTTCGCCACCCACTACTTCGAGCTCACCGTGCTGCCGGAGAGCGAGCCGCTGGTGGCCAACGTGCACCTCAATGCCACCGAGCACAACGAACGCATCGTGTTCCTGCACCACGTTCTGCCTGGCCCTGCCAGCCAAAGCTACGGCCTGGCCGTGGCGCAACTGGCCGGCGTGCCGACGGCGGTCATCCAGCGCGCCCGCGAACACCTGGGGCGCCTGGAAACCACCAGCCTGCCGCATGAGCCGTCCCCGGCGCAAAAAGCCAAGGACACGCCACAGGTGCCGCACCAGAGCGACCTGTTCGCCAGCCTGCCGCACCCGGCCATCGAGAAGCTGGGCAAGCTGCAACTGGACGACATGACCCCGCGTCAAGCTATCGAAATGCTATATCAACTAAAGAACCTGTTATAACGGCAGCCACTACAAGCTGGTAGAATCCGCCGCGGTTTGCTGGTGCTGCAGGTTATTAGCCTGGCCTGCAGCCACATACCTGTAAACCGCGCGGCCCTGAGAGGAAGGGCCGCCGCCGTCGCCTGAGGAGAGAACTAGAAATGACCTTCGTCGTCACCGACAACTGCATCAAATGCAAATACACCGACTGCGTGGAAGTCTGTCCGGTGGACTGCTTCTACGAAGGCCCGAACTTCCTGGTCATCCACCCGGACGAGTGCATCGACTGCGCCCTGTGCGAACCGGAGTGCCCAGCACAAGCCATCTTCTCGGAAGACGAAATCCCAGCCGGGATGGAGAACTTCATCGAGCTGAACGCCGAACTGGCGGAAGTCTGGCCGAACATCACCGAACGTAAGGACGCCCTGCCGGACGCTGAAGAGTGGGACGGCAAGACTGGCAAGATTGCAGACCTGGAGCGCTGATAGCGCCCGGACACGAAAAAGGCCCCTCGGGGCCTTTTTTTGTTTTTCTGCGAGCAAAAAAAAGGGGCGGTTTGACCCGCCCACATTTTTTCCGTAGTCCCTGCTTGTCCCAAACATCATCCTGATGAAATCGCGTCTTGCGATGTCCTTGGCCTCCTCCCTGGAAGCCTGTGCATGTCCGTGTGCACAGTTCGAATACTAGCGGGTTGAGCCGGGCCGGCAAGCGCGAAACCTCACAAGGTATTACACGGGACACATTTCCACACAGGCGAATAACACTTGATTTTCAATGAGTTGGAAAAATACCGGGGCTAAAAACGACAATGATTTACTGAGATTTGCATAGATGGCCTACAAAACAAGTAAGAAAAGGCTTACATGCAATGTTACTGGGGTGGCGCAGTACATATTCGACATCTGCTGTGGCTGGCAGATTTTGGGGCTGCTTTGCAGCCCATCGCGACACACAAAAAAGCCCCGAGGTCATCGGGGCGTTTTGCATTACAGGCTTTCGCTACTGGAACAACGACTCGCTGGACAGGCCGTTCTTCTCCAGGATCTCACGCAGGCGCTTGAGCCCTTCCACCTGGATCTGCCGCACCCGTTCCCGGGTCAGGCCGATCTCCAGCCCAACATCCTCCAGGGTGCTGCTTTCATGCCCGCGCAGGCCAAAGCGGCGCACCACCACTTCCCGCTGCTTGTCGGTCAACTCCCCCAGCCACTGGTCGATGCTCTGCGACAGGTCGTCATCCTGAAGCAGCTCGCACGGGTCTGTGGGGCGGTCGTCGGTCAGGGTGTCGAGCAGGGTCTTGTCCGAATCCGGGCCAAGCGACACATCCACCGAAGACACCCGTTCATTCAGGCCGAGCATGCGCTTGACCTCGGCGACGGGCTTCTCCAGCAAGGTGGCGATTTCTTCCGGGGAGGGTTCGTGGTCCAGCTTTTGGGTCAGCTCTCGGGCCGCACGCAGGTAGACGTTCAGCTCTTTGACCACGTGGATCGGCAAGCGAATGGTGCGGGTCTGGTTCATGATCGCCCGCTCGATGGTCTGGCGAATCCACCAGGTCGCATAGGTCGAGAAACGGAAACCACGCTCCGGGTCGAACTTCTCGACCGCACGGATCAGCCCCAGGTTGCCCTCCTCGATCAGGTCGAGCAGCGACAGGCCACGGTTCACGTAACGACGGGCAATTTTAACAACCAGGCGCAGGTTGCTTTCGATCATGCGCTTGCGGCCAGCAGGGTCACCCTTTTGCGACAAACGCGCAAAATGCACTTCCTCTTCCGGCGAAAGCAGCGGCGAGAAGCCGATTTCGTTCAGATACAGCTGGGTGGCATCGAGCGCCCGGCTGTAATCGATGTACTTGTGTTGCTTGAGCGAAGAGCCCGACTTGGCCCTCGTCCGAACCGAAGATACAGCAGGTTCGTCTGACACCACATCCGTTTCCAAAACGATACCCGTCTCCATCAGGAGGACGTCATCGTCGATGTCAAACTCCGGCACTTCTTTACTGAGAGCCATTGTTATAGTCCTTTGCTGAGTTCGAACTCAGACTCGAGCGGCACCTTTATCCCTGGCAGCGCTTGAGCCTGTCCCCTCTACATCACAGGAACAGGCCGGGTACAACGATCAACGGCGTGGCAGGAACTGGAGTGGATCGACGGGTTTGCCCTGGCGGCGAATCTCGAAATGCAGCTTCACCCGATCTGTGCCCGTAGACCCCATTTCAGCAATCGACTGCCCTGCCTTGACCTGCTGCCCCTCCCGAACCAACAGCCTGCGGTTATGACCGTAGGCACTGACGTAGGTATCACTGTGCTTGATGATGATCAGCTCGCCGTAGCCCCTTAAACCACTCCCGGCGTAAACCACCGCACCATCAGACGCAGCAAAAACAGGCTGTCCCAAATCACCGGCGATATCAATGCCTTTATTCAAACTACCGTTTGAAGCAAATTTTCCAATCAGCACGCCGTTGGCAGGCCAGGTCCAGCCGCCTGCGGCGCGCTCTGCCGCAGGCACGGTGGTGGCAACCGGTGTAGGGGTGGAGGTTGTCGGCGTTGCCGGTTTGCTGGTGTTGGCAGGCGTCACGGCAGTCGTGCCCACAGGCCTGCGGGTGACCGTGGTGCGGCTCGATGAAGAGGGGCTGGACACCACCGTGGTACTGCTGCTGGAACCGCTGCTGAAACGAATCGCTTGCCCTGGGCGAATGGTATAAGGCGCCGCGATGCCGTTGCGTGCGGCCAGCTCCTTGTAGTCCCAGCCATAGCGGAAGGCAATGGAGAACAGCGTGTCACCCGGCTTGACGATGTACTGCCCGGACGTCACCGCCGGGCGCTTGGGCACGGTGTTATTGCGGTCGACCACCCGCGCACTGCTGTTGCTGCTGGTGCTCGAGCAACCCACCAGTAGCGTGCCCATGGCCAGTGCAATCACCAGAAGCTTGAAACCCGACCCGTCCTTGCGCTGCCGAATGACTGTGTGACCCACCCGCGCTCCCCTCATGGTGCCGAAAAACGATATGAAGACAAAAAATGCAATATTGTTGCAATTATAACCAAGCCGGCCAGTATTGGCAGGCGGGTGAAAAGGCTGTTGCAATACCCGGAGCGAGCTAGCGCTTTCTACCGCCAGATAGACAGGGCGAAGCGGCAAGAATTCGCCGCTGGCGCAAAAATACCGCGCGGCTCATACCCGCACGCCTCAGGCCAGCGGACCATTGAGCAGCGGAACGAAGCGCACGGCCCCCAGCACGCGCCGAGAGAATCCATGCTCCTCGCGCACGATCAGCATCAGTTGCTGCGCTTCACCGGTCGCCCCCACCGGGATCACCATGCGCCCCCCGGGGGCAAGCTGGTCAAGCAATGCCTGCGGCACTTCTGGCGCCACCGCCGTGACGATGATGCCGTTGTACGGCGCCAGCGCCGGCCAGCCTTCGCAGCCATCGCCCCAGCGGAATACCACGTTGCGCAGGTTCAGCTCCACCAGGCGCTCTTTGGCCCGGTCCTGCAGCACCTTGATACGCTCCACCGAAAACACCCGTTCCACCAACTGGGCCAGGATCGCCGTCTGGTAGCCTGAGCCGGTACCAATCTCCAGCACCTTGTCCAGCGGCCCGGCCTCGAGTAGCAGCTCGCTCATGTGGGCAACCATGAACGGTTGCGAGATGGTCTGGTTGTGGCCGATGGGCAATGCGGTGTCTTCGTAGGCACGATGCGCCAGTGCCTCGTCGACGAACAGGTGGCGCGGGGTACGACGAATCACGTCGAGCACCTTGGTGTTCGAAACGCCCTCTTCGCACAGGCGCTGGATCAGCCGCTCCCGGGTACGCTGGGAGGTCATGCCGATGCCGCGGCGCAGCATATCGTCCTCGCGCATCAGAGCAGGCCCTCCAGCCAACCGTCGAGCTGCTCGAAGGCATCATTGAAGGTGCGGTCGAGTTGCAACGGGGTGATCGATACATAGCCCTGCATCACCGCGTGGAAGTCGGTACCCGGACCGCCGTCCTCGGCATCGCCGGCCACGGCGATCCAGTAACCTTCCTTGCCGCGCGGGTTGACCACCTTGGTCGGTGCCGCCGCCCGCGCCCGGTGACCGAGGCGGGTGAGCCGGATGCCACGAATGTGCTCCAGCGGCAGGTTGGGAATGTTTACGTTGAGCACGGTGCGGGGTGGCAGCGCCAGGCGCGACTGGGCCTCGACCAGGCGGCGGGCGATATGGGCCGCGGTCGGCAGGTTGTCCGGCTGGCGCGACAACAGCGAAAACGCCAGCGACGTGCCACCCAGGAAGCGGCCTTCCAACGCGGCGGCGACCGTGCCCGAATACAGCACGTCATCGCCCAGGTTGGCACCGAGGTTGATCCCCGACACGACCATGTCCGGCGTGTGCGGCAACAGCCCATTGAGCCCCAGATGCACACAGTCGGTCGGCGTGCCGTTGAGGCTGATGAAACCGTTGGCCAGGGTTTGCGGGTGCAGTGGCCGGTCCAGCGTCAGCGAACTGCTGGCGCCGCTCTTGTCTTGCTCCGGGGCGATCACCGAGCACTCGGCGTAATCCGCCAGCGCAGCGTGCAGCGCGGCGATGCCGGGCGCGGTAACACCGTCGTCGTTCGAAATCAGAATACGCATGGGCTGTCCGTCTGCCCTGCCGACACCAGATCCACGACTTCACGCACCACCACGGTGGCGAAGCATCCGGCCGGCAGGACGAATTCCAGTTGCAGGATATCAGGCTCGGGATAATGCCATGTCAGGCCGCCAATAGGGAGCCGCAAAATGCGCCGTTCGTGATCCATGCCCGCCTGGGCCAACCACTGGCAAAGTGCCGGTTGATCTGCACCGACGGCGTTTTCCAGGCGGGCAGTGGCCCCGTCAGCAGGCGAAGCGCCCTCGCCCCACATCGGGCCGGTCGGGTGCAGATCGAGAATCGCCAGGCGCGGGTCGGCACATTCCGCCTCTCCCGCCGGGAAAAAGCTACGGCTGTCAGTGAATGCCAGCAGGTCGCCGACCTGCGCCCGCGCCCAGCTACCTTCGGCGACACGCGCAGCCAGCACCTGATTGAACAGGTAGCTGCGCCCGGCCGAAAGCAGCCGCGAACGCACATTGCGCTGCTCGGGCAAGGCGTTGCGCGCCGCCCAGTCGAGGGCGTCATGGACGTTGCCGCCGCCGTGACCGAAGCGCTGGGTGCCGAAATAGTTGGGTACACCGTGCTGCTTCAGCTGTTCAAGGCGCGCGTCCAGCGCCTGGTGATCCGCCGCCAGGGCCGTCAGGCGCAGGGTGAAGCCGTTGGCCGAATGCGCGCCACGCTGCAGCTTGCGCTGGTGACGCACCTGCTTGAGCACGCGCAGGCTGGCATCCTCGGCACGCGACAGGTCCGGGTCGGCCTTGCCTGGCAGGTGCAGGCTGAACCACTGACGGGTCAGGGCCTGACGGTCCTTGAGCCCGGCATAGCTGATGGTGCGCACCGGCACACCGGCGGCGCGCGCCAGGCGGCGAGCGGCCTCTTCGGTGTTCAGCTCACGCTTCTCGACCCACAGCCACAAGTGCTCGCCCTGGCCGGACAGTGGAATATCCAGCACTTCGTCGACCTGGAAGTCTTCGGCCACCGCCTTAAGGACGGCGGTGCCCAGTGGTTCGCCCGATGCGCGCGGGCCCAGCAGTTCCAGTTCGGTCATGCTGGCAGCAGCAGGGCGACCGAATGCACGGCAATACCCTCCTCGCGGCCGGTGAAGCCCAGCTTTTCGGTGGTGGTGGCCTTGACGTTGACCTGGCCGAGCTCGACCTGCAGGTCCTCGGCGATCAGCTGGCGCATGGTCTCGATGTGCGGGGCCATCTTCGGCGCCTGGGCGACGATGGTGGCGTCTACATTGCCGACCTTCCAGCCCTTGGCCTTGACGATGCCGACCACATGGCGCAGCAGCACGCGGCTGTCGGCACCCTTGAACTGTGGGTCGGTGTCGGGGAAGTGCTTGCCGATATCGCCCAGCGCCGCAGCACCCAGCAAGGCATCGCTCAGGGCGTGCAGCAGCACGTCGCCGTCGGAGTGGGCCAGCAGGCCGTATTTGTGGGGGATACGCACCCCGCCCAGGGTAATGAAATCACCGTCGCAGAAACGGTGCACATCGTAGCCGTGGCCAATACGCATAAGAAAACGCCCTGAATAAGTCAGGGCGTGATTCTACCTGCTTTTGAGGCATTGGGCTGGAGGTGATCGCCTTGGGATTTTCAGCGTCTGGCAGATCGAGCGCCGCCCGCGCGGCGCATCGCGAGCTGCGCTCGCTCCTACGTTTGTTTCGAGCCAGTAACGCCTGTGACAGACGCGCGCGACCGCCTTGTTTGTACGACGCGATATCGAGCCATGCGCCAAAGCGTTCGCGCGCAATCTTCACAGGAATAATTGGCGCGAAACAGACGTAGGAGCGAGCGCAGCTCGCGATGCGCCGCGCGGGCGGCGCTCGATCTCACAGGCACCAAAAACGCTACGTCTTACACCCGCCCCAATGCCACCGCATGATGGCGCAGGTGCTCCTCGATGAAGCTGGCAATGAAGTAGTAGCTATGGTCATAGCCCGGCTGCAGGCGCAGGGTCAGTTCATGCCCCCCTTTGCGTGCCGCCTGCTCCAGCGCTTCAGGCTTGAGCTGCTTTTCGAGGAAGTCGTCACGGTCGCCCTGGTCCACCAGCAACGGCGGGCACTCGCCGGCCGGCGTTTCGGCCAACAGCACACTGGCATCCCACTCACGCCAGCGCGCACGGTCGTCACCCAGGTACCGGCTGAAGGCCTTTTCGCCCCAGGGGCAATCCATCGGGTTGCTAATCGGCGAGAACGCCGACACCGAACGGTAGCGCCCCGGGTTGCGCAAGGCGCACACCAGTGCGCCATGCCCGCCCATGGAGTGGCCACTGATACTGCGCTCGCCCGATGCCGGGAAGTGCGCCTCGATCAGCGCGGGCAACTCCTCCACCACATAGTCGTGCATGTGGTAGTGCTTGGCCCAAGGTTGCTGGGTGGCGTTGAGGTAGAAGCCCGCGCCCAGGCCGAAGTCCCAGGCGCCGTCCGGGTCGCCCGGCACCTGCTCGCCACGCGGGCTGGTGTCGGGGGCGACGATGATCAGCCCAAGCTCGGCGGCCAGGCGCTGGGCGCCGGCCTTCTGCATGAAGTTCTCGTCGGTGCAGGTGAGGCCGCTAAGCCAGTACAGCACCGGCAGCTTCTCACCCAGCTCGGCCTGCGGCGGCAAGTACACGGCAAATACCATGTCGCAGCCCAGCACCTTGGAGTGATGCCGGTAACGCTTGTGCCAACCGCCGAAGCTTTTCTGGCAGGAGATGTTATCCAGGCTCATGGCGTACCTCAGAAGTGGATCACGCTGCGGATGCTCTTGCCTTCATGCATCAGGTCGAAGGCTTTGTTGATATCCTCCAGGCCCATGGTGTGGGTGATGAAGGTATCCAGCGGGATCTCGCCCTTCTCGGACATTTCCACGTAGCTTGGCAGCTCGCTGCGGCCACGCACGCCACCGAACGCCGAACCGCGCCATACCCGGCCGGTCACCAGCTGGAACGGACGGGTGGCGATTTCCTGGCCGGCACCGGCCACGCCGATGATCACCGACTCGCCCCAGCCCTTGTGGCAGCACTCCAGCGCCGCACGCATCAGTTGCACGTTGCCGATGCACTCGAAGGAGAAGTCCACGCCACCGTCGGTGAGGTCGACGATCACTTCCTGGATCGGGCGGTCGTAGTCTTTCGGGTTGATGCAGTCGGTGGCGCCCAGCTGGCGGGCGATCTCGAACTTGGCCGGGTTGATGTCGATGGCGATGATGCGCGAGGCCTTGGCCTTGACCGCACCGATCACCGCCGACAGGCCGATGCCGCCCAGGCCGAAGATGGCCACGGTATCACCCGGCTTGACCTTGGCGGTGTTGAGCACCGCACCAATACCGGTGGTGACGCCACAGCCCAGCAGGCACACCTTTTCCAGGGGGGCTTCTTTCTGGATCTTGGCCACGGAGATTTCCGGCAGCACGGTGTACTCGGAGAAGGTCGAGGTCCCCATGTAGTGGAACAGCTGCTGGCCCTTGTACGAGAAGCGCGTGGTGCCGTCTGGCATCAGACCCTTGCCTTGGGTCGCACGGATGGCCTGGCACAGGTTGGTCTTGCCCGAGAGGCAGAACTTGCACTTGCCGCATTCCGGGGTGTAGAGCGGAATCACATGATCGCCAACGGCCACCGAGGTCACGCCCTCGCCTACCGCCTCAACGATCGCGCCACCTTCGTGGCCGAGGATCGACGGGAAGATGCCTTCCGGGTCGGCACCGGACAGGGTGTAGGCGTCGGTGTGGCAGACACCGCTGGCGACCACGCGCAGCAGCACTTCACCGGCCTTGGGCATGGCCACGTCGACTTCGACGATTTCCAGGGGTTTCTTGGCTTCGAAGGCTACGGCGGCACGGGACTTGATCATCAAAGGTCTCCAGACAGAGTGTCGATTCAGGCTTGCAGTGTAATTCAGTGCCTTTTGATGAATAATCCAGGCAAAGACAAAACATTATTGCCATACAGGGATAATCAATGAGCAGCCGCTGGGAAGGTATCGACGAATTCGTCGCCGTGGCCGAATCTGGCCAGTTCACGGCGGCGGCCGAACGCCTGGGGGTTTCTTCGTCGCACATCAGCCGCCAGATCGCCCGGCTAGAGGAGCGCCTGCAAACACGCCTGCTCTACCGCAGTACACGTCGGGTGACCTTGAGCGAGGCCGGGCAAACCTTTCTGCAGCATTGCCAACGTCTTCAGGATGGCCGCGAGGAAGCCCTGCGCGCCATGGGCGACTTAGCCAGCGAGCCAAAGGGATTGCTGCGCATGACGTGCGCGGTAGCGTACGGCGAGCGCTTCATCGTGCCGCTCGTGACACGGTTCATAGCGCTGTACCCGCAGCTGCGGGTGGAGGTGGAGTTGAGCAACCACACCCTCGACCTGCTGCACGAAGGCATGGACCTGGCCATCCGTTTGGGGCGGCTGGCCGACTCTCGATTGGTGGCCGCCCGCCTCGCCCCCCGGCGCATGTACGTGTGTGCCTCGCCGGCTTATCTGGAACGTTATGGTCGACCCCACAGCCTGTCAGAGTTGGCGCGGCACAATTGCCTGGTGGGCAGTTCGGACTTGTGGGCATTGCAGCAGGATGGGCGCGAGATAAGCCAGCGGGTGCAGGGTAACTGGCGCTGCAACAGCGGGCAGGCGGTGCTGGATGCGGCATTGCAGGGGATGGGGTTGTGCCAGTTGCCGGATTACTACGTGCTGGAGCACCTGAATACGGGGGCTCTGGTGTCGTTGCTGGAAGCGCACCAGCCGCCGAATACGGCGGTGTGGGCGTTGTATCCGCAGCAGCGGCACCTGTCGCCCAAAGTGCGGCGGCTGGTGGATTACCTGAAGGAGGGGTTGGCGGGGTTGCCGGAATATCGTTTCGGCTGAAGGGATATGCTGGCTTTACCGGCCTCTTCGCGGGCAAGCCAACACCGGTTTGAGCCTTCAGCGCCGCCCAGCCCAGCGCTGGCGCAACCATTCAAGGTCTTCCGGCCGGGTCACCTTGATGTTGTCGCTACGCCCTTCCACCAAACGCGGCGCCTGGCCGGACCATTCGATGGCAGAAGCTTCATCGGTAACTACCACATCCGACACCAGGCACTCAGCGAGCGCCCGGTGCAACGCGCCAAGGCGGAACATCTGCGGCGTATACGCTTGCCAGATGGTGCTACGGTCCACGGTAGCACTTACCCGGCCGCTGCCATCGGCACGCTTGAGGGTATCGCGCGCCGGTACCGCCAGCAGGCCACCCACCGGGTCGTCCGCCAGCTCCGACAACAGCTTGTCCAGGTCGCTGCGCGCCAAATTCGGCCGCGCAGCATCATGCACCAGCACCCAGTCGCTGTCCGAGGCGCCATGTGCATGCAGCAACAGCAAGGCATTGAGCACCGAATCGGCACGCTCGCGCCCACCCGCTGCGCGCTGGATGCGCGGGTCGCTGGCGCAACGCAGGGCCGGCCAGTACGGGTCATCTTCAGCAATGCTGACCACCACACCTTTGAGTGCCGGGTGGCCAAGAAAACCGTCGAGGCTGTGCTCGAGGATGGTCTGCCCAGCCAGCTCCAGGTATTGCTTGGGGCGGTCGGCAGCCATGCGGGCACCTACGCCCGCAGCAGGAATCACGGCCCAGAAGGCCGGTAAGGTATCGATCATTTCTGTGGCAACTGGAAGAGGGTTTCGCCCTCTTTGACCATTCCCAATTCGTGGCGAGCCCGTTCTTCAACGGTCTCCATGCCTTTTTTCAGCTCCAGCACTTCGGCATCGAGCACGCGGTTGCGCTCAAGCAAGCGCTCGTTCTCGGCATGCTGCTCGTCAATCTGCTGCTTCAGTTCGGTCACTTGCGCCAGGCTGCCATTACCCACCCACAGGCGGTACTGCAGGCCACCCAGCAGCAGGAGCAGAACGAGGAACACCCAATAGGGACTGCGCATCACGTTATCCAGGTTAAAAAGGCTGCCGCGTACTTGTTACTTCGGGGCCTCGAATAGCACGAAGCCTGGCCGAGGCCAGGCTTCGTTGACAGAAACCCGTTGGGATGAAGGAAAGATCAGTACGAACGTTCCTACAACTCCGGCTGCTGTCTTTTTACCATCTCTTGCTTAGCCGCGAAACTCGGCACGACCACGGTAAACCGCTTTGGCACCCAGTTGCTCTTCGATGCGCAGCAGCTGGTTGTACTTGGAAACGCGGTCGGAACGGCACAGCGAACCAGTCTTGATCTGGCCAGCAGCGGTACCCACGGCCAGGTCGGCAATGGTCGAGTCTTCGGTTTCACCGGAGCGGTGCGAGATCACTGCGGTGTAGCCAGCAGCCTTGGCCATCTGGATGGCTTCCAGGGTTTCGGTCAGCGAGCCGATCTGGTTGAACTTGATCAGGATCGAGTTACCGATGCCCTTCTCGATGCCTTCCTTCAGGATCTTGGTGTTGGTCACGAACAGGTCGTCGCCCACCAGCTGTACCTTTTCACCAATCTTGTCGGTGAGGATCTTCCAGCCAGCCCAGTCGGACTCGTCCAGGCCATCTTCGATCGAGATGATCGGGAAGCGCTCGGTCAGGCCTTTCAGGTATTCGGCGAAACCTTCGGCGTCGAACGACTTGCCTTCGCCGGACAGGTTGTACTTGCCGTCTTCGTAGAATTCGGAAGCCGCGCAGTCCAGGGCCAGGGTCACGTCGGTGCCCAGCTTGTAGCCGGCTTTTTCGACCGCTTCGGCGATGGCGCCCAGGGCGTCTTCGTTGGAAGCCAGGTTAGGGGCGAAGCCACCTTCGTCACCCACGGCGGTGTTCAGGCCACGGGCCTTCAGCACGGCTTTGAGGTGGTGGAAAATTTCGGTGCCCATACGCAGGCCGTCGGAGAAGGTCTTGGCGCCAACCGGCTGAACCATGAACTCCTGGATGTCGACGTTGTTGTCGGCGTGCTCGCCACCGTTGATGATGTTCATCATCGGAACCGGCATCGAGTACTGGCCCGGAGTGCCGTTCAGGTTGGCGATGTGCGCGTACAGCGGCAGGTCCTGGTCCTGGGCAGCGGCCTTGGCGGCAGCCAGGGAAACAGCCAGGATGGCGTTGGCGCCGAGCTTGGCCTTGTTCTCGGTACCGTCCAGTTCGATCATGGCGTGGTCCAGGGCCTTCTGGTCGGAAGGGTCCTTGCCCAGCAGCAGGTCACGGATCGGGCCGTTGATGTTGGCGACAGCCTTCAGCACACCCTTGCCCAGGTAACGGCTCTTGTCGCCATCACGCAGCTCCAGCGCTTCGCGCGAGCCGGTGGAAGCACCGGACGGCGCGCAAGCGCTGCCGATGATGCCGTTGTCGAGCAGTACATCGGCTTCCACGGTGGGGTTGCCACGCGAATCGAGAACTTCACGACCTTTGATGTCGACGATTTTTGCCATTGTTGTAAGCACTCCAGAATTGACGAAAACAACTTAGCTTAAGAAATTCTTGCCGTTCACCAGGCGGATTTGCAGGGGACAGGCCGGGTGAAGGGAGCCCCTGACCGATTGGTCAGGGGTGGATCGGGCGGTACTTTACCCGAGAAATGAGCTTTACGCGGTTTCTACCGTCGGAAAACTTTTCACCAGGTCGTCCAGTTGCTTGAGCTGGGCCAGGAATGGCTCCAGTTTGTCCAGGCGCAGGGCGCATGGGCCATCGCATTTGGCGTTGTCCGGGTCCGGGTGGGCTTCGAGGAACAGGCCGGCCAGGCCCTGGCTCATGCCCGCCTTGGCCAGGTCGGTGACCTGGGCGCGGCGGCCACCGGCGGAATCAGCGCGACCGCCCGGCGTCTGCAGGGCGTGGGTCACGTCGAAGAACACCGGGTACTCGAACTGCTTCATGATGCCGAAGCCGAGCATGTCCACCACCAGGTTGTTGTAGCCGAAGCTCGAACCGCGCTCACACAGGATGAGCTGGTCGTTACCGGCCTCGACGCACTTGGCGAGGATGTGCTTCATCTCGTGCGGCGCGAGGAACTGCGCCTTCTTGATGTTGATCACAGCGCCGGTCTTGGCCATCGCGACGACCAGGTCGGTCTGGCGCGAAAGGAAGGCTGGCAACTGGATGATGTCACACACCTTGGCCACCGGCTCGCACTGGTAGGGCTCGTGCACATCAGTGATCACCGGCACGTTGAAGGTGCGCTTGATCTCTTCGAAGATCTTCAGCCCTTCTTCCATGCCCGGGCCACGGTAAGACGTCACCGACGAACGGTTGGCCTTGTCGAAACTGGCCTTGAACACGTAGGGGATACCGAGCTTCTCGGTCACCCGCACGTACTCCTCGCAGACCTTCATTGCCAGGTCACGGGACTCCAGGACGTTCATGCCGCCGAACAGGACGAACGGCTTGTCGTTGGCGATCTCGATGTTACCGACGCGGATGATCTTCTGGGTCATTGATCAGGCCTTGTTCTTCTGAGCCAGGGCTGCCTTGACGAAACCACTGAACAGCGGGTGGCCGTCACGCGGGGTGGAGGTGAACTCCGGGTGGAACTGGCAGGCGACGAACCATGGGTGGTCCTTGGACTCGACCACTTCCACCAGCGCGCCGTCTTCGGAACGGCCAGAAACCACCAGGCCAGCGTCGACCAGTTGCGGCAGCAGGTTGTTGTTCACTTCGTAGCGGTGGCGATGACGCTCGGTGATCACGTCCTTGCCGTAGCAGTCGTGCACCTTGGAACCGGCAGCCAGCTGGCAGTCCTGTGCGCCCAGGCGCATGGTGCCGCCCAGGTCGGAAGCCTCGTTGCGGGTTTCGACGGCACCGGTGGCATCGGCCCACTCGGTGATCAGGCCGACCACAGGGTGGCCGCTGTTGCGGTCGAACTCGGTGGAGTTGGCGTCTTTCCAGCCCATGACGTTACGGGCGAATTCGATCACGGCCACCTGCATGCCCAGGCAGATACCCAGGTACGGCACCTTGTTTTCACGGGCGTATTGCACCGCAGTGATCTTGCCTTCCACGCCGCGCAGGCCGAAACCGCCCGGCACCAGAATGGCATCGGCGCCTTCGAGCAGGCTGGTGCCCTGGTTCTCGATGTCTTCCGAATCGATGTAGCGCAGGTTGACCTTGGTACGGTTGGTGATGCCGGCGTGGCTCATCGCTTCGATCAGCGACTTGTACGCGTCCAGCAGCTCCATGTACTTGCCGACCATAGCGATGGTCACTTCCTGCTCAGGGTTGAGCTTGGCATCGACCACCTTGTCCCACTCGGACAGGTCGGCGCCATTGCACTGCAGGCCGAAACGCTCGACGACGAAGTCGTCCAGGCCCTGTGCGTGCAGTACGCCCGGGATCTTGTAGATGGTGTCGACGTCTTCCAGCGAAATCACCGCACGCTCTTCAACGTTGGTGAACAGCGCGATCTTGCGACGCGACGAGGCATCGACCGGGTGGTCGGAGCGGCAGATCAGCACGTCAGGCTGCAGGCCGATGGAGCGCAGCTCCTTGACCGAGTGCTGGGTCGGCTTGGTCTTGGTTTCGCCAGCGGTGGCGATGTACGGGACCAGGGTCAGGTGCATCAGCATGGCGCGCTTGGAGCCCACTTCGACGCGCAGCTGGCGGATGGCCTCGAGGAACGGCTGCGACTCGATGTCACCCACGGTACCGCCGATTTCCACCAGGGCCACGTCGGCATCGCCGGCACCCTTGATGATGCGACGTTTGATCTCGTCGGTGATGTGCGGGATGACCTGGATGGTCGCGCCCAGGTAATCACCACGACGCTCTTTACGCAGCACGTGCTCGTAGATGCGGCCGGTGGTGAAGTTGTTGTTCTGGGTCATGGTGGTGCGGATGAACCGCTCGTAGTGACCCAGGTCGAGGTCGGTCTCGGCGCCATCGTGGGTGACGAACACTTCACCGTGCTGGAACGGGCTCATGGTGCCCGGATCGACGTTGATGTACGGATCCAGCTTGAGCATGGTGACCTTCAGGCCCCGCGCTTCCAGGATGGCCGCCAGGGAAGCCGAGGCAATGCCTTTCCCCAATGAAGAAACAACACCGCCCGTGACGAATATGTAGCGCGTCATGAAAAACCCTAGAAGTCTGCGTTAAAGCGGCCAGCGCCGCCGGAGAAAGCGAAGGAAGGCCGAAGCCCCCGATCACCTGCGTCAATCACAGTGCATCTCGAAAAACTGCCGCGTCTGTACAGACCAGGGGTATCCCCGGCATGGAGCTCGCTCGTCATTTCCAGAATCAGCCCAGCAAAAAACTGCTTGGTAATCGGCAACTCCTGTGTTTTCGCGGAACCCACAGAAGCTGTATCAAGAAGGGAGGGTAGTCTACCCGAATGTACCCTTCAGCTCAAACCTTGCGCGTTCGTCGGTAACTGCCAGTGCAGCTGGCAATCCGCCTGCACCAACCCCGGTAGGTTGGCCACCGCCAGCAAACACTCGCCCTGATACAGCAGCGGCAGGCGTGAGCGCAGGAAATGCGGCACCTGCAACTCGTTGAGCAGGCGCTTGAGGTCGCGCCGCCCACGGCCGGGGATGTCCAGCATTTCGCCGCCCTGGCGGTAGGCGATGCGCAGGTCTGCGAGCGGCTGTGCGACCGCAAGACGCACGCTGCCGTTACCTGGCAGCAACAGCGGCACGGTGGGGTTCCCCCATACCAACTCGCCGACGGGCAGCTGTAGCCAGTCACCACTCAGCCACCAGATGCGCCCATGGCTGCGCAGCAGGTGCCCGTCGGCGAGCCGCCAGACCGGCTGCGCATCCCCGGCAGCATCACGCAGGTCCGCCCAGCCGGCCCAGTGGCGGGTGTCTGGCAAACGGGTGCGAAGGCTCAGCCAATACTGCAGGGCATTGCGCTGACGGGCGGGCGACAACGCGACCAGAGATGCCAGATCGAGCGAGTCCAACCCGGCCCAGGCCTTCGGCGCCCCCCTTTCTGCGCACGCAAGGTCACCTTGGGCGAGCTCGTCCAGCAGCCCCAAGGCTTCGCCCAGGTGCTCTGCGGCGCGGGCGAGGTTCTGGGTGGTTTGCGGCCAACGTTGCTGCAAATGCGGAAGCACCTCGCCACGCAGGAAGTTGCGGGCGAAATGTGTGTCGGCGTTTGACGGGTCTTCGATCCAGGCTAGCCCCTTCATTCGGGCATAGGCTTGCAGCTGCTGCCGAGCACAAGCCAGCAAAGGCCTGACCAGACTGCCCTGCCCTAGCGCCCGCTGCATCGGCATTGCAGCCAGGCCACGCAGACCGGCGCCGCGCAACAGACGAAACAGCAGGGTTTCGGCCTGGTCGTCACGGTGCTGGCCGGTGAACAGGATGTCGCCGGGGCTCAGGGCTTGTTTGAACGCGGCATAGCGGGCGTCGCGAGCGGCCTGTTCGAGGCTGGCGCCGGGGGCGACCTGGACGTGGATGACCTGGAGTTCAATGCCGAGATTGTCGCAGATGGCTTGGCAGTGTGCGGGCCAGGCGTCGGCGGCGGTTTGCAGACCGTGATGGATGTGGATCGCACGCAGCGGGGGGGATGTGTGATGGCGAGCGTAGTCGGCCAGCAGGTGCAGGAGGACGGTGGAATCGAGGCCGCCTGAAAAGGCGATGTACCAGGCTGGGGCGTTGAGCCAAGGGGTGAGGTTGATCATCGAACCCGCACTCCATTCAAGAATGCATTCGCGGGCAAGGCCGCTCCCACAAGTTGCTCGCTCAGTGCAGAAGAGCGCTGTCCCTGTGGGAGCGGGCTTGCCCGCGAACACCGGCGAAGCCGGTGCCATTCATCTCGCTATCAGAGGCCGTAGCTCATCAGGCGCTCGTAACGACGGGCCAGCAGCGCGTCGTTGTCGAACTTGCTGAGCATGTCCAGCTGCTGCACCAGGTCGGCGCGGATGCTTTCCGACATCTTGGCCGGGTCGCGGTGGGCGCCGCCCAGCGGTTCCTGGATCACCTTGTCAACGATGTTCAGGCTCTTCAGGCGCTCGGCAGTGATGCCCATGGCCTCGGCCGCATCAGCTGCCTTGTCGGCAGTCTTCCACAGGATCGAAGCGCAACCTTCCGGCGAGATCACCGAGTAGGTGGAATATTGCAGCATGTTGAGCTGGTCACACACACCGATGGCCAATGCACCGCCAGAACCACCCTCGCCAATTACGGTCGCGATGATCGGGGTTTTCAGGCGAGCCATCACACGCAGGTTCCAGGCGATTGCCTCGCTCTGGTTGCGCTCTTCGGCGTCGATACCCGGGTAGGCACCCGGGGTGTCGATGAAGGTCAGGATCGGCATCTTGAAGCGCTCGGCCATTTCCATCAGGCGGCAAGCCTTGCGGTAGCCTTCCGGGCGCGGCATGCCGAAGTTGCGGCGCACCTTCTCACGCACTTCACGGCCCTTCTGATGGCCGATGACCATGACCGGCTTGCCGTCCAGGCGTGCGGTACCCCCCACAATGGCGGCGTCGTCGGAGAAGTGGCGGTCACCGTGCAGCTCTTCGAACTCGGTGAAGATGTGTTCCAGGTAGTCCAGGGTGTAAGGACGACGCGGATGACGGGCCAGACGGGCGATCTGCCAGCTGGTCAGGTTGCCGAAGATGCTTTCGGTCAGGGTGCTGCTCTTGTCTTGCAGACGGGCAATTTCATCGCTGATGTTCAGCGAGTTGTCGTTGCCTACCAGGCGCAGGCCTTCGATCTTGGCTTGCAGGTCGGCAATCGGCTGTTCGAAATCGAGAAAATTCGGGTTCATAGTCATCCGTCTTGGGTCTACGGCCAGGCGGCCGGCCGGTTGATCCGTTTGGCGCCCTACCTTAAGGGATCAGGCGCATTCAGGTCGAGATTAAATTTTTTTCGGTTCAACGATATTGCAGGAAGACGTTCTCACGTCCGAACTGGTCACGCAGCGCCTGAATCAGCCCGTCGGCCGGGTCGATTGCCCACTGGTCGCCGAACTGCAGCATGGCCTTGGCATCACTGCCGGTGTATTCCAGGGTAATCGGGCAGGCACCGCGATGGCGGGTAATCAGTTCGCCCAGCCACTTCAGGCGGTCGCCCTTCAATGCGTCGTGCGCCACCTTCAGGCGCAAGCTTTCGGCCAGCTTGGTGCGCGCATCTTCCATGGTCATCACCTGCTTGACCCGCAGGCGCAGGCCACCGGAGAAGTCGTCGTTGCTGACCTCACCCTCCACCACCACCATGGCATCGTTCTGCAGCAAGGACTGTGCCGCCATGAACGCATCGGCGAACAACGATGCCTCGATGCGCCCGGAGCGGTCATCCAGCGTGACAAAGCCCATCTTGTCGCCCTTCTTGTTCTTCATCACCCGCAGCGCAATGATCATGCCGGCGATCGTCTGGGTTTCACGCGACGGCTTCAGGTCGACGATGCGCTGGCGGGCAAAGCGGCGGATTTCGGCCTCGTACTCGTCGATCGGGTGGCCGGTGAGGTACAGGCCGAGGGTGTCCTTCTCCCCCTTCAGGCGCTCCTTGAGGGTGAGTTCACGCACCTTGCGGTGGTTGGCATAAACATCGACATCCGCCGCGTCGAACATGCTGCCGAACAGGTCGACATGGCCGCTGTCAGCGGTATGGGCTGCCTGCTCGGCAGCCTTGATGGCCTCACCCAACGCAGAGATCAAGGTTGCACGGTTGATGTCGATGTTGGCGTGATAGGCCTTGATCTCGTCATGGAAATGCGGCCCCAGGCGGTCCAGCGCGCCACTTCGGATCAACGCATCCAGGGTACGCTTGTTGACCCGCTTGAGGTCGATACGTTCACAGAAGTCGAACAGGTCCTTGAACGGGCCGCCCTGGGCACGGGCCTCTACAATTGCCTCCACCGGGCCTTCACCCACGCCCTTGATGGCACCCAGGCCATAGACGATGCGGCCGTCGTTGTTGACGGTGAACTTGAAGTCGGAGAAGTTCACATCCGGCGCGTCGAGGCGCAGCTTCATGCTGCGCACTTCCTCGACCAGCACCACCACCTTGTCGGTGTTGTGCATGTCCGCCGACAGTACCGCAGCCATGAACGGCGCCGGGTAGTGGGTTTTCAGCCAGGCGGTCTGGTACGACACCAGGCCATAAGCCGCGGAGTGGGATTTGTTGAACCCGTAACCGGCGAACTTCTCGACCAGGTCGAAGATGTTACCGGCAAGGTCCGCATCGATATTGTTGGCCACGCAGCCTTCGATGAAACCACCGCGCTGCTTGGCCATTTCCTCGGGTTTTTTCTTACCCATCGCCCGGCGCAGCATGTCGGCGCCGCCCAGGGTATAGCCCGCCATCACCTGGGCAATCTGCATCACCTGTTCCTGATACAGGATGATGCCGTAGGTCGGTGCCAGTACCGGCTTGAGGCCTTCATACTGGTAGTCGGAGTGCGGGTAAGCCAGCTCGGCGCGGCCGTGCTTGCGGTTGATGAAGTCGTCCACCATGCCCGATTGCAGCGGGCCCGGGCGGAACAGTGCCACCAGTGCGATCAGGTCTTCCAGGCAGTCGGGCTTGAGCTTCTTGATCAGCTCCTTCATGCCGCGCGATTCGAGCTGGAACACCGCCGTGGTCTCGGCTTTTTGCAGCAACTCGTACGTCTTGCGGTCGTCCAGCGGGATGAAGTCGATGTTGAGATCCGGCAGGTTCTTCTTGGCCTGCTCGCGGTTGATGATCTCCATCGCCCACTTAATGATGGTGAGCGTACGCAGGCCGAGGAAGTCGAACTTCACCAGGCCCGCAGCCTCGACGTCATCCTTGTCGAACTGGGTTACCAACCCACCGCCCTCTTCGTCACAGGCGATCGGCGAAAAGTCGGTGAGCTTGGTCGGCGCGATAACCACACCACCGGCGTGCTTGCCGGTACCCCGGGTCACACCTTCCAGCTTCAGGGCCATGTCCCAGATTTCGCGGGCGTCTTCGTCGCCTTTGAGGAAGTCGCGCAGGATCTCTTCCTGCTCGTAGGCCTTCTCCAGGGTCATGCCCACTTCGAACGGGATCATCTTCGACAGGCGGTCGGCCAGGCCGTAGGACTTGCCCTGCACCCGCGCCACGTCACGCACCACTGCCTTGGCGGCCATGGTACCGAAGGTGATGATCTGGCTCACCGCGTTGCGGCCGTAAGCCTCGGCCACGTAGTCGATCACCCGGTCACGGCCGTCCATGCAGAAGTCGACGTCGAAGTCGGGCATGGAAATACGTTCAGGGTTAAGGAAGCGCTCGAACAGCAGGTCGTAGGCCAGCGGGTCGAGGTCAGTGATCTTGAGTACGTAGGCCACCAACGAGCCAGCACCCGAACCACGGCCCGGGCCTACCGGCACGTCGTTGTTCTTGGCCCACTTGATGAAGTCCATAACGATCAGGAAGTAGCCGGGGAAGCCCATCTGGATGATGATGTCCAGCTCGAACTTCAGGCGGTCCAGGTACACCTGGCGCTTTTCTTCGTAATTGGGCGTGGTCTCTTTCGGCCACAGCACCGCCAGGCGCTCTTCCAGGCCTTCGTGGGACACATGCCGCAAGTAATCGTCGATACCCATGCCATTGGGCGTGGGGAAATCGGGCAGGAAGTACTTGCCCAGCTGAACCTGGATATTGCAGCGCTTGGCGATTTCGACCGTGTTGGCGATGGCATCAGGCAGGTCGCTGAACAGCTCGGCCATTTCCTCGGCCGACTTCAGGTACTGCTGATCGCTGTAGCTACGCGGGCGGCGCGGGTCGTCGAGGGTCCAGCCCTCGCCAATGCACACGCGGGTTTCGTGGGCATCGAAGTCGGCTTGCTTGAGGAAGCGCACGTCGTTGGTGGCCACCAGCGGGGCGCCGAGCTTGTCTGCCAGCGCTACCGCAGCGTGCACGTACTCTTCGTCACGGGCGCGGTTGGTGCGCTGCACTTCAACGTAGAAGCGATCGGGGAACATGCCCATCCAGTCTTGCAGCAGGGCCTGGGCTTCGTCGTCCCGGCCAGCCAGCAAGGCCATGCCGATGTCGCCTTCCTTGCCCGCAGACAGGGCAATCAGGCCTTCACTGACAGGGGCGATCCATTCACGCTGCAGGATGACCAGGCCATTGCGCTGGCCGTCGGTCCAGCCACGCGAGATCAATTCGGTGAGGTTGCGATAGCCCTTGGGGTCCATGGCCAGGAAGCAGATGCGCGACAGCGGCGCTTCCGGGTCGGCACCGGCCAGCCACAGGTCGGCGCCGCAGATCGGCTTGATGCCGGCGCCCATGGCGGTCTTATAGAACTTCACCAGCGAGCACATGTTGCTCTGGTCGGTGATCGCCACCGCCGGCATGTTCATCCCCGCCAGCGCCTTGGCCAGCGGTTTGACCCGCACCAGGCCGTCGACCAGCGAGAATTCGGAGTGGACGCGCAGGTGAACGAAGGGAACCGACATGGAAAATCCTGTAGCAGTGCTGAACGACAAGGGCGGGATTGTAGCTTAATTGCGAGAGGGTTTTTGGGCTGCGTCGCAGCCCCAACGGGTCAGATCAGGGAATCGATGACGCCTTCACGTGCGTCCCAGGCCGCCCGCACCGGGGCAAAGGAACGCCGATGAATGGGCGTAGGCCCCAATCGTGCGAGCGCCTCGAGGTGCACTGGGGTCGGGTAGCCCTTGTGCCCGCCAATGCCATAACCCGGGTAGATCAGCTCGAATGCACTCATCTCCCGGTCTCGTGTCACCTTGGCCAGGATCGAAGCCGCCGCGATCGCCGGCACCTGGCTATCGCCCTTGACCACCGGCGAGGCCGGTACGGCCAGCTTCGGGCAGCGGTTGCCATCGATCAGGGCCAGTTTCGGCGTGATGTGCAGGCCTTCCACCGCACGCTGCATGGCCAGCATCGTGGCCTGCAGGATGTTCAGGCGGTCGATTTCATCGACCTCGGCACGGGCGATACAGAAGCTCAGCGCCTTTTCACGGATTTCGTCGAACAACGCCTCGCGCTTGGCTTCGGTGAGCTTCTTCGAATCGTTCAGGCCCAGGATCGGGCGCGCAGGATCGAGGATCACCGCCGCCGTCACCACCGCGCCACACAGTGGGCCACGGCCCACTTCGTCAACGCCGGCGACCAGGTCCTCGACCAGGTTGAAGTCCAGTCCAATTTGCATGTCAGCGGTCCTTGAGCAGGGCCAGTACCGCCTCGGCCGCCTGATTGGAGGCGTCGCGGCGCAGGGTGCGGTGAATTTCGTCGAAACGCTCGGTCTGCCGACTGCCATCACGCACCAGCGGCGCAAGGGTATTGGCCAACGCTTCGCTGGTGGCGTCATCCTGCAGCAACTCGGGCACCAGCTCGCGCTGGGCCAGCAGGTTCGGCAATGAGACGTAGGGGCTTTTCACCAGGCGCTTGAGAATCCAGTAGGTCAAGGGCGCAAGGCGATAGGCCACCACCATAGGCCGCTTGAACAGCAACGCTTCGAGGGTGGCGGTGCCAGAGGCGATCAGTACGGCATCACAGGCCGCCAGGGCCTGATGCGACTGGCCATCCAGCAGCGTCAGCGGCAGCTGCCGCCCTTCGAGCATCTGCTCGACCTGGGCACGGCGCGCGGCATTGGCGCACGGCAGCACGAAGCGCACGCCCGGCACCTGTTGGCACAAGCGCTCTGCGGCATCAAGGAACAATACGCCCAGTCGCCCGACTTCCCCACCCCGGCTACCCGGCATCAGTGCCACTACCGGCCCCTCGCCCAAGCCCAACGCAGCGCGCGCAGCCGGGCGGTCGGCTTCAAGCGGTATGGTGTCGGCCAACGGGTGGCCAACAAAACGTACCGGCACGCCCTGCTCTTCATAGAACCGCGCCTCGAACGGCAACAGCGTCAGCATCAGGTCGCAGCCTTCGCGAATCTTCAGCACACGCTTCTGCCGCCACGCCCAGACCGACGGGCTGACGTAGTGCACGGTCTTGATCCCGGCCTGACGCAGTTTGAGCTCGATGTTAAGGGTGAAGTCAGGGGCGTCGATGCCGATGAATACATCCGGCTTTTCGGCGATCAGCGTCTGGATCAGCAGCTTGCGGCGCTTGAGCAACTCGCGCAGGCGCCCCAGCACTTCGACCAGGCCCATGACAGCCAGGCGCTCCATGGGGAAGTACGATTGCAGGCCTTCGGCTTCCATCAACGGGCCGCCAACGCCTATGAAACGCACATCCGGGTGGCGCGCCTTGAGGGCACGCATCAGGCCGGACCCCAGAATATCGCCGCTGGCCTCACCTGCGACCAAGGCTACGCAAAGCGGGGCCATGTCAGCGGGTGATGCCGCGGGCGGAGTTCACGATCGACTGGCGGAACAGTTCGACCTCAGGGTGTTGCGCGGCCATTTCCGCCAACTCCTTGAGCGCGTCTTCGACGGTCAGGCCCTGGCGGTAGACAATCTTGTAGCAACGGCGCAGCACATGGATCACCTCGTCGCTGAAACCGCGACGGCGCATGCCCTCGAAGTTCATGCTACGGGCTTCGGCCGGGCTGCCAAACACGGTAACAAAAGCCGGAACGTCCTTGCCAATCGCCGTACCCATGCCGGAAAACGCGTGGGCGCCGATATGGCAGTACTGGTGCACCAGGGTGTAGCCAGACAGGATCGCCCAGTCACCCACATGCACATGGCCGGCCAGGGCTGTGTTGTTGACCAGGATGCAGTGATTGCCAATGACGCTGTCGTGGCCGATGTGGGCATAGGCCATGATCAGGTTGTGGTCACCCACGGTGGTTTCGGCGCGGTCCTGAACGGTACCACGGTGAATGGTCACCCCTTCACGGATCACATTGTGGTCACCGATCACCAGGCGCGTCGGTTCACCCTTGTACTTGAGGTCCGGGGTGTCTTCACCGATCGAGGAAAACTGAAAGATACGGTTGTGCTTGCCGATGCGGGTCGGGCCTTTGAGCACAACATGCGGGCCGATAACGGTGCCCTCCCCGATTTCCACATCGGGGCCAACGATCGACCAAGGGCCGACCTCGACGCCATCGGCCAGTTTGGCCGACGGGTCGATAATGGCCCGAGGATCAATCGAATTCATAGGGAGCGTTCCGCGCAGGTGATCTCTGCCGAGCAAACCGGCTTGCCGTCGACCAGGGCACGGCACTCGAATTTCCAGATCATGCTCTTGCGGCTGAGGAACTTGGCTTCCAGCACCAACTGGTCACCCGGCAGTACCGGCTGACGGAAACGCAGCTTGTCGGAGCCGACGAAGTAGTACAGGGTGCCGTCGGCCGGCTTGGCATCGAGCATCTTGAAGCCAAGGATGCCGGCCGCCTGGGCCATGGCTTCGATGATCAGGACACCCGGCATGATCGGGTGCGCCGGGAAGTGGCCATTGAAGAACGGCTCGTTGATGCTGACATTCTTGTAGGCACGAATGCTCTGGGCCTCGAAGTCCAGATCCGTCACTCGGTCCACCAGCAGGAACGGGTAACGGTGAGGCAGGTATTCGCGAATCTCGTTGATGTCCATCATTTCGGGGGGGAAGCCTGTAATAAGAATAGGGAGCGCAGGTGCTGACCACACGCTCCTTTTGCAATCCAAAGAGGAGCCAGCTAGCGACTGTTCACTCTTGCTCAGGGAATGGTATCAGCCTTCTGATGTCGGCAGGCCACCTGAGGTCACGGTATCGACGCGTTTTTCCAGCTGCTGAAGACGCTTGGCCATGTCATCGAGCTGACGGATACGCGCAGCGCTCTTGCGCCAGTCAGCCAAAGGCTGCATGGCTGTGCCGGAAGAATAGGAACCGGGTTCAGTGATCGAACGGGTTACCATTGTCATCCCGGAAACAAATACGTTATCGCAAATATCAATGTGCCCTACCAGGCCTACGCCGCCGGCCAGCATGCAATGCTTGCCGATGCGCGTACTGCCGGAGATGCCCACGCAAGCCGCCATGGCCGTGTGGTCACCGATCTGCACGTTGTGGGCGATCTGGATCTGGTTGTCGAGCTTTACCCCGTCGCCGATCCGCGTGTCGGACAGCGCACCACGGTCGACGGCAGTGTTGACGCCGATTTCAACGTCATCACCAATGGTGACGCCGCCAATCTGGGCAATCTTGCGCCAGATGCCTTTCTCATTGGCAAAGCCGAAGCCTTCGCCGCCGATCACAGCACCTGACTGGATGACCACTCGCTTGCCGATGGTGACGTCGTGATACAACGTCACCCGCGGCGCCAGCCAGCCGCCTTCACCTACAACGCAACGCGCACCGATGAAGCAATGTGCGCCGATGCTGACATCAGCCCCGATGCGCGCACCGCTTTCGATAACCGCGAACGGCCCGATGCTGGCGCTGGCGTCCACCTGCGCGTCCTCAGCCACCACGGCGCTGGGATGGATTCCCGCCACAGCCTTGGGTTTGGGGTCGAACAAGTGGGAAATACGCGCATACGCCTGGTACGGGTCGGCCACGATCAGGGCATTGCCAGCGAAGCTTTCGGCATCCGCAGCCTTGAGCAATACCGCACCCGCCTGGCAGTTATCCAGGTACTTGCGGTACTGCGGGTTGGCGAGGAAGCTCAATTGACCGGGGCCTGCCTCCTGCAAGGTGGCCAGCCCGGTAATCTGCAACGCCTCGGGCCCCTTGAGGGTGGCACCGAGGGCCTCGGCCAGCTGGCCTAGCGTCATGGTCACACTCATATCAACGGGCTTGGTTCATGCGCTCGATGACCTGGCGGGTGATGTCGTACTGAGGCTTGACATCGATGACCGCACCACGCTCGAGGACCAGGTCGTAGCCGCCCTTCTTGATCACTTCCTCGACAGCACCATCCAGCTTTGGCTTCAGTTGCTTGAGCATGTCGCGATCGGCAACGGCTTTGGCTTCGTTCAGTTCCTTGGACTGGAACTGGAAGTCACGGGCCTTTTGCTTGAACTCGAGCTCCAGGCGCTCACGCTCCTGCTGCTGCATCTTGTCGCCGCCCTTGATCAGGCGGTCCTGGATGCCCTTGGCGCTGCTTTCCAGGCTTTTCAGCTTGGTCAGTTGCGGGCCGAACTTCTTTTCGGCATCAACTGCGTACTTCTTGGCAGCATCCGATTCCAGCAGGGCCATCTGATAGTTCAGCACGGCAACCTTCATTTCGGCGAAAGCCGGGGTGGCGACCAGCGCCGCGGCCACTACGGCCAGTTGAGCCAATTTACGCACGATGCACTCCTGGATAAACCGTTGTCATTAAGCAAGGGCCGACCTTAGAAGGTCTGGCCCAGAGAGAATTGGAACACCTGGGTATCGGCATCGTCCGGCTTCTTCACCGGCATTGCCAAGCTGAAGCTCAGCGGGCCCAGTGCGGTAATCCAGGTCACACCAAGACCAACCGAGCTGGCCATGCCCGAGAAACCGACTTTCTCGCAATCAGGCTTGTTGCCGCAATTGGTGTCGAACACGTTACCGACGTCCCAGAACACGGAGGTGCGCAGCGAACGCTGGTCCTTGACGAACGGCAGCGGGAACAGCAACTCGGCACCACCTTGCACCAGCACGTTACCACCGAACGGCAACGGATCCTGATCCGGGTCGCGGATGGTACCTGGCTTGCCACCGTCGGCCGCGCCGCGGCTCGGCGTACTGCGTGGGCCCAGGCTGCTGTCCTTGAAGCCACGGACGGAGTTGAAGCCACCCGCGAAGTAGTTCTCGTAGAACGGCAGGCCGGAGGTGCTGCCGTAACCGTCACCATAGCCCAGCTCGGTGTGCAGGCGCAGGGTGTAGTCGTTGGTGATCGGCTTGAAAAGCTGACCACGGTAGTCGAGCTTGAAGAACGACAGGTCGCTACCCGGAATGGTGGATTCCAGAGTCAGGCTTTGCGAGTGACCACGGGTAGCCAGCACACCTTTGTTCAAGGTCGACTCGGACCAGCCGATCGAGGCCTTGAAGTTCAGGAAGTTGTCGCCTTCCTGCTCGAGGAAATCGAAGATCTCGTCAACGGTGTACTTACCGGTCTTGATCTTGTCCTGCTGCACGCTCAGGCCATAGGTCAGGCGCGAGGTTTCGCTGATCGGGTAGCCCAGGCTAACGCCCGCGCCGTAGCTGTCCACCGCATAGCTGGCCACGTCGACATCGAGGTCGTCGTAGTTGGTGCTGCGGTAGAAGGCGTTGTAGCCCAGGCTGACGCCGTCGGCCGTGAAGTAGGGGTCCACGAAGCCGAAGTTGTAGCGGGTCTGGTATTCCGAACGGGTCAGGCCGACGGATACCTTGTTACCGGTACCGAGGAAGTTGCTCTGGCTGATCGAACCGCCGAGGATCAGGCCGGCGCTCTGGGCGAAACCGACACTGGCGGTGATCGAGCCCGAAGCTTGCTCTTCGACGCTGTAATTGACGTCGACCTGGTCGTCGGTGCCCGGGACCGGCGGGGTCTCTACGTTGACTTCCTTGAAGAAGCCCAGGCGCTCCAGACGAGTCTTGGACTGGTCGATCAGGTAGGTCGAGGCCCAGCCGCCTTCCATCTGGCGCATTTCGCGACGCAGCACTTCGTCTTCGGTCTTGGTGTTGCCGCGGTAGTTGATGCGGTTGACGTAGGCACGCTTGCCCGGGTCGACCACGAACATGATGTCGACCGTGTGGTCCTGGTCGTTCGGCTGAGGTACGCCGTTGACGTTGGCGAAGGTATAGCCTTCGTTACCCAGGCGGCGGGTGATCAGCTCGGACGTGGTAGTCATCACCTTGCGCGAGAACACCTGGCCCGGCTGCACCAGCAGCAGCGACTTGACCTGGTCTTCCGGCACTTTCAGGTCACCGGACAGCTTCACGTCGCGAACGGTGTACTTCTCGCCTTCGTTGATGTTGACGGTGATGTAGACGTGTTTCTTGTCTGGCGTGATGGACACCTGGGTGGAGGCGATGTCCATGTTGATGTAGCCGCGGTCCAGGTAGTAGGAGCGCAGACGCTCCAGGTCGCCGGACAATTTTTCGCGGGCGTACTTGTCGTCGTTCTTGAAGAACGACAGCCAGTTGGTGGTCTTCAGCTCGAACAACTGCCCCAGGGTTTCATCGTCGAACACGTTGTTGCCAACGATGTTGATGTGCTGGATGGCAGCGACGGTGCCTTCGTTGATCTTGATCTTCAGCGCGACGCGGTTGCGCGGTTGCGGCACCACTTCGGCGTCGACCTCGGCCGAGTAGCGGCCCTGGGCCACGTACTGGCGTTGCAGCTCGTTACGCACGCCTTCGAGGGTGGCACGCTGGAAGATCTCGCCTTCGGCCAGGCCCGATTGCTTCAGGCCCTTCATCAGGTCTTCGGTGCTGATTGCCTTGTTGCCTTCGATCTCGATGCTCGACACCGACGGGCGCTCGACCACGTTGATGATCAGCACATTGCCATCGCGGTTCAGCTGAATGTCCTGGAAGAACCCAGTCTTGAACAGGGAACGGGTCGAGTCCACCAGGCGGCGGTCGTCCGCCTGGTCGCCGACGTTCAGCGGCAGGGCACCGAACACACTGCCGGCGGAAACCCGCTGCAGGCCGTTGACGCGAATATCGGAGATGGTGAAGGACTCGGCGTGAACTTCAGCGATCATCAGTGCGGACATGACCGCAGTTAGCAGCAGACGTTTCATGAAGTCCTTTTATTCCAACTGGCAATAAACAACCCGCCGCTACAACACGGCAGGTTCGCAATTGAGCGAAGCTTTATAGTCGACCCAGATCGTTGATCAGGGCGAGCAACATCACCCCTATGACCAAACTGATACCGATCTGGACCCCCCAACCTTGCACCCGATCCGACAGCGGACGACCGCGCGCCCACTCGACCAGGTAAAACAGCAAATGCCCCCCATCCAGTACCGGAATGGGCAGCAGGTTAAGAACCCCCAGGCTTATGCTCAGGTAGGCCAGGAAATTCAGGAAATCCCCCACGCCGGACTGGGCCGAAGCGCCCGCCACTTTAGCAATGGTTATCGGTCCACTCAAGTTTTTTACCGAGAGCTCTCCGAACAGCATTTTCTTCAGCGACTCAAGGGTCAGGACGCTCATGTTCCAGGTGCGCGACAAGCCCTCACCCACCGCTTCCAGCGGGCCATAGCTGACTTCGCGGAGCATGCTGGCAGGCCATTCGCCACCTTTTACCCCGGCACCCAGATAGCCACCGACTGCTTTGCCCTCGCCTTTGCGGGCCAGGATCACCGGAACGTCCAGGGCCGCGCCATCACGCTCCACGCGCACGACTACTTTGGCATCCGGGCGCGCACGCACGCTGTCGACAACCTGTTGCCATTCGGTCACGGCCACGCCATCGACCGCCAGCAGTTTGTCACCGGATTTTAGGCCCGCAGCGGCAGCTGGCCCCTTCGGATCGATCTCGGCCAGTACGGGCACGATCGCCGGGCGCCAAGGGTGCAGACCAAGCGACTGGATCGGGTCCGGCTCGTCGGCGCCCTTGAGCCAGCTGTCCAGTTTGACCTGCAACTGGCGCTCGGCAGTGGCGCCTTCGTCGAGCACGCCAACCTGCAAAGTGCCGCTCTCACCCAGACGGCGAACCAGCTGCAGATTGACCGCCGACCAACCGTTGGTCGGCTTGCCGTCAATGGAGACGATTTCCTGACCTGCGGTCAGGCCAGCCGACGCAGCCAGGCTGTCACTGTCGACCGCACCGATCACCGGACGGACCTGCTGGGTACCCAGCATTGCCAGCACCCAGAAGAACAGGATGGCCAGCAGGAAGTTGGCAATCGGGCCTGCCGCGACGATCGCGATACGCTGGCGAACCGACTTGCGGTTGAACGACTGCCCGGCCAGCGCAGGCGGCACATCGCCCTCGCGCTCGTCGAGCATCTTGACGTAGCCACCCAGCGGAATCGCCGCGACTACGAACTCGGTCCCGTGGCGGTCATGCCAGCGCAGCAACGGCGTGCCGAAGCCCACCGAGAAGCGCAGCACCTTGACGCCGCAGCGGCGCGCCACCCAAAAGTGGCCGAATTCGTGGAAGGTGACCAGCACACCCAAGGCCACGAGGGTGCCGATAATCATGTAGAGCGCTGTCATGTCCATCTCCGAATGATGTTCAGCAGGCCGGCTTCAGCGACCGTGACGCCTCAGCCACTCACGGGAAAGCTCCCGGGCACGCTGGTCGGCGGCAAACACCGCATCCAGCGATGGCAACGGCACGACGGGCTCTTGGTCGAGCACCTGCTCGATCATACCCGCGATCTCCGGGAAGCGGATACGCCGCCCGAGAAATGCCTCGACCGCCACCTCGTTGGCTGCGTTGAGCACAGCGGGCGCACTGTTACCGGCCTCCGCAGCCTGCCGCGCCAGGCGCAGGCAAGGGAAGCGCTGTTCGTCGGGCGCCTGAAAATCCAGACGGGCGATGGCGAACAGGTCCAGCGGTGCCACTCCGGAGTCGATCCGCTCGGGCCACGCCAGGGCATTGGCGATCGGCGTGCGCATGTCCGGGTTCCCCAGCTGCGCCAGCACCGAACCGTCCACATAGTCGACCAGGGAGTGGATCACGCTCTGCGGGTGCACCACCACCTCTACCTTGGCCGGCGCGGCGTCGAACAGCCAGCAGGCTTCGATCAGCTCAAGCCCTTTGTTCATCATGCTGGCCGAGTCGACGGAAATCTTGCGCCCCATCGACCAGTTAGGGTGCGCGCAGGCTTGTTCCGGGGTCACGTCCAGCAGTGCCTCGACCGGTGTTTCACGGAACGGGCCACCGGACGCCGTGAGCAGAATCCGGCGTACGCCGACCGCGCTCAAACCGCGCGCATAATCGCCGGGCATGCACTGGAAAATCGCGTTGTGCTCGCTGTCGATTGGCAACAACACGGCACCACTGCGCCGTACCGCCTCCATGAACAGCGCGCCAGACATCACCAGGGCTTCCTTGTTGGCCAGCAACACCTTCTTGCCCGCCTCGACGGCGGCCAAGGTAGGACGCAGGCCGGCCGCACCGACAATGGCTGCCATCACGGCGTCTACTTCCGCTGCCGACGCCACCTGGCAAAGCCCGGCCTCCCCCTCCAGCACTTCGGTAGCGCAACCGACCGTTGACAGGCCTTCGCGCAGCCGCGAAGCGGCCTCAGCGCTCGGCACCACGGCGAACGCCGGACGATGGCGCACGCAAAGGGCCAGCAATTCATCGATACGCGAATAGCCGCTGAGGGCAAACACCTGGTAGCGATCGGGGTGTCGCGCAATCACATCCAGCGTGCTCAGGCCGATGGAGCCAGTGGCTCCGAGCACGGTAATACGCTGCGGGCGACTCACATCACACCCCATTCGGCAGCCCACAGCAGCACAGCGAAGATCGGGATCGCTGCGGTCAGGCTGTCGATGCGGTCCAGCACACCCCCATGGCCAGGCAGCAGGTTGCTGCTGTCCTTGATGCCGGAGCGGCGCTTGAACATGCTCTCGGTCAGGTCACCGACCACCGAGGACATCACCAGCAACGCGGCGCCCAGCAGGCCCAGCAAGAGCTGGCCAAAGCCCCAGTCGCGGCTGATGCCGACACCCAGGGTAATCAACAGGCTGACGGCCAGGCCGCCATACACACCCTCCCAGCTCTTGCCAGGGCTGACCTGCGGGGCGAGCTTGCGCTTGCCAAACGCCCGCCCAGAGAAGTACGCGCCGATGTCGGCGGCCCAGACCAGCACCATGACCGAGAGGATCAGCCAGTTGCCCAGCGGCCAGTGCTTGAGCAGCACCAACCCCTGCCAGGCTGGCAGCAACACCAGCAGGCCAATCAGCAACCGACAGGCGGCACTGGCCCACAGCTCGCTGCTGCGCGGATAAGTAAGCACCAGCCAGGTGGCCAGGCCCCACCAGATCACCGCAGCGCCCAACACCCAGGGCGCCAGTTCCGGGAGGATGTACAGCAGCATCAGCGCCCCGGCGACCACCAAGGCATAGGCAATGCGCAGCGGCTGGGCCATGAGCCCGGCCAAGCGCGCCCACTCCCAGGCGCCAAGGGTCACCACGAAGCCGATGAACAGGGCAAAGTCCCCACCGTTGAGCAGGAAAAAACCGCCCAGCGCGATCGGCAGCAGGATCAGCGCGGTAATGATGCGTTGTTTAAGCATTAAGCACGAGCTCCAGCCTCGACCTGCTCGCTGGTCTTACCGAAGCGGCGCTGGCGCGAAGCGAAATCGGCCAGGGCATTGCGCATGGCCTCGTGTTTGAAGTCCGGCCAGTACAGGTCGGAGAAGTACAACTCGGCGTAGGCCAGTTGCCACAACAGGAAATTGCTGATGCGGTGCTCGCCACCGGTGCGGATGCACAGGTCCGGCAGCGGCAGCTCGCCGGTTGCCAGGCACGTCTGCAGCAGCCCCGGGGTGATGTCTTCCGGGCGCAGGTGACCGGCTTGCACTTCCCGCGCCAGCCGCTGGGCGGCCTGGGCGATATCCCACTGGCCACCGTAGTTGGCTGCGATCTGCAGGATGAAGCGATTGTTGCCGGCGGTCAGCGCCTCGGCTTCGCGCATGGCGGCCTGCAATTCAGGGTGGAAACGCGAACGGTCACCGATGATGCGCAGGCTGATGTTGTTCTCGTTGAGGCGCTTGGCCTCACGGCGCAGGGCCGAGAAGAACAGCTCCATCAACGCACCAACCTCTTCGGCCGGGCGCTGCCAGTTTTCACTGGAGAAGGCGAACAGGGTCAGTACCTCGACCCCGGACTTGGCACAGACTTCGATGACCGCGCGAACGGCGTCGACACCCGCCTTGTGCCCGGCAACGCCGGGCAGCAGGCGCTTTTTCGCCCAGCGGTTGTTGCCATCCATGATGATCGCGACATGACGCGGCACCGAGGACGGTGCCGCCAACTTGGACTTTTCCATTAAAAAACCCCGGCCTTAGACGGCCATCAGGTCCTTTTCCTTGGCTTTGTAAGCAGCATCGACTTCAGCAATGTACTTGTCGGTCAGCTTCTGGATCTCGTCCGCCGCGCGACGTTCTTCGTCTTCGCTGATTTCCTTGTCCTTGGTCAGCTTCTTCAGGTCGCCCAGGGCATCGCGGCGCACATTGCGCACAGCGACCTTGGCATCCTCGGCCACACCGCTGGCCTGCTTGGTGTAACCCTTGCGGGTTTCCTCGGTCAGGGCCGGCATTGGCACGCGAATGGTGGTACCGGCGCTGGACGGGTTCAGGCCCAGGTCGGAGGTGAGGATGGCCTTTTCGATGGCAGCGCTGAGGTTTTTGTCGTGCGCGACAATCTTCAGGGTGCGGGCATCTTCGACGGTGATCGCGGCCACCTGGTTCAGCGGCATCTCGCTACCCCAGGCAGTGACCTTGACGCTGTCCAGGATGCTTGGGTGAGCGCGACCGGTGCGGATCGCCGCAAGGTTGCGAGCCAGGGCTTCGATGGACTTGCCCATGCGCTCCTGCGCGTCTTTCTTGATGTCGTTGATCATGCTTGGCCTTCCTCGATCAGAGTACCTTCAGCGCCACCCACCACGATGTTCAGCAGGGCGCCAGGCTTGTTCATGTTGAATACCCGCAATGGCATCTTGTGGTCACGGCACAGGCAGATTGCGGTCAGGTCCATCACACCTAGCTTGCGATCCAGGACCTCATCGTAGGTCAGGTGATCGAACTTCTCGGCGTGTGGGTCCTTGAATGGATCGGCAGTGTACACACCATCGACCTTGGTCGCCTTCAGCACCACGTCGGCATCGATTTCGATGGCGCGCAGGCAGGCCGCGGAGTCGGTGGTGAAGAACGGGTTGCCGGTACCGGCGGAGAAAATTACCACATCCCCGGAGTTGAGGTGGCGAATAGCTTTGCGACGATCGTAATGATCGGTGACACCGACCATGGAAATGGCCGACATGACCAGGGCCGGGATGTTCGAGCGCTCCAGCGCATCGCGCATGGCCAGGCCGTTCATCACGGTGGCCAGCATGCCCATGTGGTCGCCGGTGACGCGGTCCATGCCGGCTGCGCTGAGCGCGGCGCCGCGGAACAGGTTGCCACCACCGATCACCAGGCCGACCTGGACACCGATCCCTACCAGCTGGCCAACTTCAAGGGCCATGCGATCCAGCACTTTCGGGTCGATCCCGAAGTCTTCCGAGCCCATCAGGGCCTCGCCGCTAAGTTTGAGCAAAATGCGTTTATAGCGAGGTTGGCGACCACTCACCTGCTGAGCCATTGCGAGTCTCTCCTGCGGCGTACTTTTAGAAAATTCGTGCGGGCTGTTTGCAGCCTGCTAACTGTAGCGTGGCACCGTTTTGGTGCCAGCGGCGGCGAGTTTTATAAACCCTTCGCCGTTTTGACAAAGAGGCTGCGCGCGTGAGCGGGCAGCCTCTTTTGGGCGACAGACGGGGCTGTCTTACTGCTTGGCAGCAGCTACCTGAGCGGCAACTTCAGCAGCGAAGTCGTCGACTGGCTTCTCGATGCCTTCGCCTACTTTGAAGTAGGTGAAGGAAACGATTTCAGCGCCGGCTTTCTTGGCCAGTTCGCCAACCTTGACTTCCGGGTTCATGACGAAAGCTTGCTCTTTCAGCGAGGCTTCGGCCTTGAACTTGGTGATACGGCCGTTGATCATGTTCTCAACGATGTTTTCCGGCTTGCCGGCGATCTTGTCGGCGTTCAGCTGCAGGAAGACACCCTTCTCGCGCTCGATGGCCTCGGCGGAGATTTCCGACGAATCCAGGAACTCAGGGTTCGAAGCCGCAACGTGCATGGCGATGTTCTTGGCCAGCTCGACGTCGCCGCCTTTCAGGACAACGGCAGCGCCGATCTTGTTGCCGTGCAGGTAGGCACCGACAACGTCACCCTCAACGCGCACCAGGCGACGGATGTTGACGTTCTCGCCGCACTTGGCAACCAGGGCTTCACGAGCAGCTTCACGCGAAGCGATCAGCGGAGCAGCGTCGGTCAGCTTCTCGGCGAAGGCTTGCTCGAGGCTTTCGGCGACGAAGCTCTTGAAGTCGTCTTGCAGGGCCAGGAAGTCGGTCTGCGAGTTCACTTCCAGCAGGACGGCGGATTTACCGTCGGTCTTGACCGCGATAGCGCCTTCAGCAGCGACGTTGCCAGCCTTTTTGGCGGCCTTGATGGCGCCCGAGGCACGCATGTCGTCAATGGCTTTCTCGATGTCGCCGCCGGCCTTTTCCAGGGCCTTCTTGCAATCCATCATGCCTTCGCCGGTACGCTCGCGCAGTTCTTTTACCAGCGCTGCAGTAATTGCTGCCATTTCAAAATCCTCTTGGAAAGTTTTTCAACCATTCCACCCGTTCGTCACGGGCGTTCAATTCTGCTAATCCGCTGTTTTCAGTTCAGCGAGCCCATGATGCGGGGCCGATGCTGACAGCAGGATTTCAAGGTGGCAAAAAGGGGGCAGAGCCCCCTTTTTGCGTGCCAAGTAGACGCTAGCGCCTATTACTCAGCAGCAGGTGCAGCCGCTTCTTCAGCGTAAACTTCGGTGCCGCCGGCAACGTTGTTGCGGCCGCGGATGACTGCGTCAGCCATCGAAGTCATGTACAGCTCGATAGCGCGGATGGCGTCATCGTTACCCGGGATGATGTAGTCAACACCTTCAGGGCTGCTGTTGGTATCGACAACGCCGATAACCGGGATGCCCAGCTTGTTGGCTTCGGTGATCGCGATGCGCTCGTGATCAACGTCGATAACGAACAGAGCGTCTGGCAGACCGCCCATATCCTTGATGCCGCCCAGGCTGCGATCCAGTTTTTCCAGGTCGCGGGAGCGCATCAGGGCTTCTTTCTTGGTCAGCTTGGCAAAAGTGCCGTCTTCGGCCTGGGTTTCCAGGTCGCGCAGACGCTTGATCGAAGCGCGGATGGTCTTGTAGTTGGTCAGCATGCCGCCCAACCAACGGTGGTCAACGTATGGCGAACCGCAACGAGCAGCTTGCTCGGCGACGATCTTGCCAGCGGAACGCTTGGTGCCGACGAACAGGATCTTGTTCTTGCCCTGGGCCAGGCGCTCAACGAACGACAGAGCGTCGTTGAACATTGGCAGGGTTTTTTCCAGGTTGACGATGTGGATCTTGTTACGCGCGCCGAAAATGTACTTGCCCATTTTCGGGTTCCAGTAACGGGTCTGGTGGCCGAAGTGCACACCGGCCTTCAGCATATCGCGCATGTTGACTTGGGACATGATAGTTCCTTGATAAGTCGGGTTGGGCCTCCACGTATCCCAATGACCAACCCGCGAATCTCGCAACTCGGGGCACCCAGGTCATCGTGTCGACACGTGTGTGGGTTTAAGTGCTGACGGGGTCGTCCCCGAAAGCGGCGCATTTTATACCACAGACCGCGGCCGAACGGAACCCGGTGAGAACAGCTGCAAGTTGCAAGCGACAAGCTGCAAGAAAAAGCAGCCTGCACGCGATCCGCTTCTTCTTGCAGCTTGCAGCTTGATCCTTGACGCTCTGATAGAATAAGGCCTTTCCCGTTTGTTCGCGCCGTATACGGCGCCGTAGAGAGCCTGTAATGACCGTCACCATCAAGACCGCAGAAGACATCGAAAAGATGCGCATCGCTGGCCGCCTGGCCGCCGACGTGCTGGAAATGATCGAAGAGCACGTCAAGCCCGGTATCACCACCGAAGCGCTCGACCGCCTGTGCCACGACTATATCGTCAACGTCCAGCAGGCCATCCCGGCACCGCTCAACTACAAGGGCTACCCGAAGTCGATCTGCACCTCGATCAATCATGTGGTCTGCCATGGCATCCCCAACGACAAGCCGCTCAAAGACGGTGACACGCTCAACATCGACGTCACCGTGATCAAGGACGGCTACCACGGCGACACCAGCCGGATGTTCCACGTGGGTACCGTACCGGTATGGGCCGAACGCCTGTCCAAGGTGACCCAGGAGTGCATGTACAAGGCCATCGAGCTGGTCAAGCCGGGCTGCCGCCTGGGCGACATCGGTGAAGTGATCCAGAAGCACGCGGAAAAGAACGGCTTCTCGGTGGTGCGCGAGTTTTGCGGTCACGGCATCGGCAAGGTGTTCCACGAAGAGCCGCAAATCCTGCACTACGGCCGTGCCGGCACCGGCATGGAACTGAAAGAAGGCATGACCTTCACCATCGAGCCGATGATCAACCAGGGCAAGGCCGACACCAAGGTACTGGGCGATGGCTGGACCGCCATCACCAAGGACCGCAAGCTCTCGGCCCAATGGGAGCACACCCTGGTGGTGACCGCGACCGGCTACGAGATCTTCACCCTGCGCAAGGACGACACCATCCCGCGCACCTCGGCCTGACCGTACTCCGACAGGCCACCCCACGACAGGAACGTGACGCGATGCCACAGGTGGATCCCGAGCTGTTCGACCGCGGCCAGTTCCAGGCGGAACTGGCCCTCAAGGCGAGCCCTATCGCCGCCTTCAAGAAAGCCATCCGCCTGGCCGGCGAGGTGCTCGACAAGCGTTTTCGCGCGGGCGGCGAAATCCGCCCACTGATCGAAGCCCGCGCCTGGCTCGTGGACAACATCCTGCAACAGGCGTGGAACCAATTCGACTGGGGCGACCACAGCGGCATCGCCCTGGTTGCGGTGGGCGGCTACGGGCGCGGTGAACTGCACCCGCATTCGGACATCGACCTGCTGATCTTGCTGGGCGCCGCCGAGCACGAGCAGTACCGCGATGCCATCGAACGTTTTCTCACCTTGCTGTGGGACATCGGCCTGGAAGTGGGCCAGAGCGTGCGCACCGTCGACGAGTGCGCCGAACAGGCCCGCGCTGACCTGACGGTCATCACCAACCTGATGGAAAGCCGCACCATTGCCGGCCCCGAGGCTCTGCGCCAGCGCATGCTGGAGGTAACCAGCACCGCACACATGTGGCCGAGCAAGGAATTTTTCCTGGCCAAGCGCGCCGAACTCAAGGCCCGCCACCACAAGTACAACGACACCGAGTACAACCTCGAACCCAACGTCAAGGGTTCACCAGGCGGCCTGCGCGACATCCAGACGGTACTGTGGGTGGCGCGCCGCCAGTACGGCACCCTGAACCTGCATGCACTGGCTGGCGAAGGCTTTTTGCTGGAAAGCGAGAACGAGCTGCTGGCCTCCTCCCAGGACTTTCTGTGGAAGGTGCGCTACGCCCTGCACATGCTGGCCGGGCGCGCCGAGGACCGACTGCTGTTCGATCATCAGCGCAGCCTGGCCGCACTGCTGGGTTACAGCGACGAAAACCCCAAGCGGGCAATCGAGCAGTTCATGCAGCAGTACTACCGGGTGGTGATGAGCATCAGCCAGCTGTGCGACCTGATCATCCAGCATTTCGAGGAAGTGATCCTCGCCGACGACGACAGCGGCACCACCCAGCCGCTGAATGCGCGTTTCCGCCTGCATGATGGCTATATCGAGGCCACCCACGCGAACGTGTTCAAGCGCACGCCGTTCGCCATGCTGGAAATCTTCGTGCTGATGGCCCAACACCCGGAAATCAAAGGCGTGCGTGCCGATACCGTGCGCCTGCTGCGCGAGCACCGGCACCTGATCGATGACACGTTCCGCACCGATATCCGCAACACCAGCCTGTTCATCGAGCTGTTCAAGTGCGAAATCGGTATCCACCGCAACCTGCGTCGGATGAACCGCTACGGCATCCTTGGCCGCTACCTGCCGGAGTTCGGGCTGATTGTCGGGCAGATGCAGCATGACCTGTTCCACATCTATACGGTCGATGCGCACACCCTCAACCTCATCAAGCACCTGCGCAAGCTGCAATACACGCCGGTGTCCGAGAAATTCCCGCTGGCCAGCAAGCTCATGGGCCGCCTGCCCAAGCCCGAGCTGATCTACCTGGCTGGCCTGTACCACGACATCGGCAAAGGCCGCCAGGGCGACCACTCCGAACTGGGTGCAGTGGATGCGAAGAAGTTCTGCGAGCGCCACCAGTTGCCGGCCTGGGACAGCCGCCTGATCGTCTGGCTGGTGCAGAACCACCTGGTCATGTCGACCACCGCCCAGCGCAAGGACCTGTCCGACCCGCAGGTGATCAACGACTTTGCCCTGCACGTGGGTGACGAGACACGCCTGGACTACCTCTATGTGCTGACCGTGGCCGACATCAACGCCACCAACCCCAGCCTGTGGAACTCCTGGCGGGCCAGCCTGCTGCGTCAGCTGTATACCGAGACCAAGCGTGCCCTGCGCCGGGGCCTGGAAAACCCGCTGGACCGCGAAGAGCAAATTCGCCAGACACAATCCGCAGCGCTGGACATCCTGGTGCGCGAAGGCACCGACCCGGACGACGTCGAGCAGCTGTGGTCGCAACTGGGCGATGACTACTTCCTCAAGCACAACGCCGCCGACGTGGCCTGGCACAGTGACGCGATTCTGCAGCAACCCGCCGATGGCGGGCCGCTGGTGCTGATCAAGGAAACCACCCAGCGCGAGTTCGAAGGCGGCACGCAGATCTTCATCTATGCCCCCGACCAGCATGATTTCTTCGCCGTGACGGTGGCCGCCATGTCGCAGCTGAACCTGAACATTCATGACGCGCGGATCATCACGTCGAGCAGCCAGTTCACCCTCGACACCTACATCGTGCTGGATAACGACGGCGGCTCGATCGGCGACAACCCGCAGCGGGTCAAACAGATTCGCGACGGCCTGACCGAAGCACTGCGCAACCCCGAGGACTACCCGACCATCATCCAGCGCCGGGTACCGCGCCAGCTCAAGCACTTCGACTTCCCGCCGCAGGTGACCATCCTCAACGATGCCCAGCGCCCGGTGACCATCCTCGAAATCACGGCGCCCGATCGCCCGGGGCTGCTGGCCCGGCTTGGGCGGATTTTCCTGGAGTTCGACCTGTCGCTGCAAAACGCCAAGATCGCCACCCTCGGCGAACGGGTGGAAGACGTGTTCTTCATCACCGATGCCGACAACCAGCCGCTGTCCGACCCGCAGCTGTGCAGCCGCCTGCAGGAAGCCATCGTGCAGCAACTGCAGGCCGGCCAAGGTAGCGACGCCAGCCCGACCCGCGTGACCTTTTAACGATTAGACGATTGACGAGACCTTGCGCCGATGAACCATGCCTTAACCCAGCTTCAGCCCTACCCCTTCGAAAAGCTCCGCGCCCTGCTGGGCAGTGTGAAGCCTGCGGCGGACAAACGCGCCATCGCCCTGTCGATCGGTGAGCCGAAGCACGAATCGCCGGCGTTCGTCGCCCAGGCCATGGCCGACAACCTCGACAAGCTGGCGGTATACCCCAGCACCATCGGCCTGCCGGCGCTGCGCCAGGCGATTGGCCAATGGTGCGAAAGGCGCTTTGGCGTGCCCGCCGGCTGGCTGGACGCCGACCGCCACATCCTGCCGGTCAACGGTACCCGCGAAGCGCTGTTCGCCTTCACCCAGGCCGTGGTCAACCGCGCCGATGATGGCCTGGTGGTCAGCCCCAACCCGTTCTACCAGATCTACGAAGGCGCAGCGCTGCTGGCCGGGGCCACTCCGCACTACCTGCCGTGCCTGGAAAGCAATGGTTTCAACCCCGACTTCGACGCGGTGCCAGCCGAAGTGTGGAAACATTGCCAGATCCTGTTCCTGTGCTCGCCAGGCAACCCCACTGGCGCGCTGGTGCCGATGGAGACCCTGAAGAAGCTGATCGCCCTGGCTGACGAGCACGACTTCGTGATCGCTGCCGACGAATGCTACAGCGAGCTGTACTTCGACGAAGATGCGCCGCCTCCAGGCCTGCTGACCGCCTGCGCCGAACTGGGCCGCAGCGACTTCAAACGTTGCGTGGTGTTCCACAGCCTGTCCAAGCGTTCCAACCTGCCGGGCCTGCGTTCGGGCTTCGTGGCGGGCGACGCCGAGATCATCAAGCCGTTCCTGCTGTACCGCACCTACCACGGCTGCGCCATGCCGGTGCAAACCCAGCTGGCCAGCATTGCCGCCTGGCAGGACGAGGCGCATGTGCGCGAGAACCGCGACCAGTACCGCGCCAAGTACGATGCCGTGCTGGACATTCTGCAGCCGGTGCTGGACGTGCAGCGCCCGGACGGCAGCTTCTACCTGTGGGCCAAGGTGCCGGGTGACGATGCCGAATTCACCCGTGACCTGTTCGAAGCCCAACATGTGACCGTGGTGCCGGGGTCGTACCTGTCGCGTGAGGTGGACGGCGTAAACCCGGGTGCCGGGCGTGTGCGCATGGCGCTGGTTGCACCGCTGGCTGAATGCATCGAGGCGGCAGAGCGGATTCGCGCATTCCTGCAAAGCCGCTGACAGCCCTATTCGCGGGCAAGCCCGCGCCCACAGGTACTACGCTGCATTCATAATCAGCGCAGTACCTGTGGGAGCGGGCTTGCCCGCGAATGGCCTTGATAGGGTCTACTTGACCGGCCCCAGGTTTGCCTCGCTCATATCCAGCTCCCCCAGCACCTGCCGCACCACCTCATCCCCCACCTCGTGCTGGCGATGCAGGTTATACAGCTCCAGCCGCTGCGCCCGCAGCGCACGCAAGCGCAAACGCCGCTCCAGCAAGTCCATCTGTTCGGCCAGCGCCTTCGCCTCGGCACTGTCGTTATAGCTGTCCAGCTCATCCCGGTACTCCGCCATTAACCGCGCCTTCAGCTCGGTTGCCAGTGTCGCCTGCGCGGCGTCCTGCGGGGCATTGCTGTCAATCACCTCTTCAGCCTCCAGGGCGTGGATCGCCGCCTCGGCCGTACGCCGCCAGGCCTCCTGCACCTCCTGGTGCAAGCGCTCGTCTGCGCTCTTGGTTACCCCGCGCAACAAGAACGGCAGCGCGATACAGGCGCTTATCAGCGACAACAAGATCACCCCTGCGGCAATGAAGATGAGCAGGTCACGTTCCGGGAAGGCCTTGCCCGCCCCTATCAACAACGGAATAGACATCACACCGGCCAAGGTAACGGCACCGCGAACGCCACCCAGCGTCAGCAACCAGCAGGAGCGCGCCGTGGGCATCAGCACCAGCGCGGGCTTGCCGCGCCAGCGGCGGACCACGCCAATCGACCGCCAGATGCTCTGTACCCAGATGAACCGCAGCAAGATCAGCGCAGCAAAGATCGCTACTACATCCAGGCAACGGTAGGCCAGGGTCGGCCAAACAGTGGGTTCGTGGCTGACCACGGCCTTGATGATGTCCGGCAATTGCAGGCCCAGCAGCAGGAAGATCAGCCCATTGAAGGCGAACTCCAGCAGTGACCACACACTGCGGTTGAGCAGCCGCGTGCTGGTCTGCCGTGGCAACAGGTCGAGCCAGCTTTGCATCATGCCGGCCGCCACCGCCGAAAGGATGCCCGATACGCCCAGGCGCTCTGCCAATACATAAGCGGCAAACGGCAGCAGCAACATGAACACGACGTGGGTGGCCGGATCATCCCAGCCGCGGGCGATCATCCAGGCACGCAGGCGGCCGATCAGCCAGCTCAGGGCGACACCCACCGCCAGGCCGCCCAACGCCACCAGAACAAAGGTGAAGCTCGCATCAGCCAGCGAGAACACCCCGGTGATTGCCGCCACCAGGGCAAACTTGAAGGTCACCAGGCCAGACGCATCGTTCATCAGCGCCTCGCCTTGCAACATGTGCATCAGCGGCGTGGGCAGGCGGTCCTGGGTGATGGCCGACACGGCCACAGCATCGGTGGGTGACAGTACTGCCGCCAGGGCAAAGGCCACCGGCAGCGGGATGCTCGGCAACAACCAGTGAATGAAGTAACCGGCTCCGACCACGGTGAACAACACCAACCCTACGGCCAATGCCACCACCGGCCCACGGATTCGCCACAACTCACGCTTGGGGATGCGCCAGCCGTCGGCAAACAGCAGCGGCGGCAAGAACAGGAACAGGAACAATTCGGGGTCCAGGGCCACATGCAGGCCCAATGTCGGCCAGGCCAGCAAGGCACCGGCGGCAATCTGCACCAACGGCAAGGGCAGCGGCACCATGCGGCCAACCAGCTTCGACAGGCTGACCAGCGTCAGCAGGATGAGGACGGTGTAAGCGGACTGCATCCGGGAAAGCTTCCTTTGTGAACCAGAAACGATAGCAGGGCGAAACATCGCCATTGAAACAATATGTTAGCGGCGAGCGGCGGTTTGGGGCCGCTGCACGATAGTCGCAGGTCGCCCTGGAATATGTAACATGATGATACCTCGGTAGATCGGAGATCGAGCGCCGCGTGGGCGGCGCTCGATCTCCGACACACTGTAAGGCTCAAGACAAGCACACCCGTGGCGCTCACAGGTTCGTTCCCGCATAATCCCGCGACTGACATTCGGAAAACGGAGAGATTGGGGCAACCTGTGACCCCAATGCACACAATGACCTACACGCTCTACGGCATCAAAGCCTGTGACACCATGAAAAAGGCGCGTACCTGGCTCGAAGACAAGGCCATCGCCTACGAATTCCACGACTACAAGACCCAAGGCATCGACCGTGACAGCCTGAACCGCTGGTGCGACGAACACGGCTGGGAAGTCATCCTCAACCGTGCTGGCACCACCTTCCGCAAGCTGGACGACATCAGCAAGGCCGACCTCGACCAGGCCAAGGCCGTCGAGCTGATGCTGGCCCAGCCGTCGATGATCAAACGCCCGGTGCTGGACCTTGGCGCGCGTACCCTGGTCGGTTTCAAGCCCGACCTGTACGCCGCTGCCCTGGCCTGAGCCCCTCCCCTATTTCGCACGAGGTAATCACATGTCCAATACCCTGTTCAGCCTGGCCTTCGGTGTCGGCTCCCAGAACCGCCAGGGCGCCTGGCTTGAAGTGTTCTACGCACAACCCCTGCTCAACCCGAGCGTCGAACTGGTCGCTGCTGTAGCCCCGGTGCTGGGCTATGAAGGTGGCAACCAGGCCATCGCTTTCAGCAACGCCCAGGCCGCGCAACTGGCCGAAGCCCTGAAAGGCGTTGACGCGGCCCAGGCCGCCCTGCTGACCCGCCTGGCCGAGAGCCACAAGCCGCTGGTCGCCACCCTGCTGGCCGAAGACGCTGCCCTGACCTCCACCCCAGAGGCCTACCTGAAGCTGCACCTGCTGTCGCACCGCCTGGTCAAGCCGCACGGTGTGAGCCTGGCCGGTATCTTCCCGCTGCTGCCGAACGTGGCCTGGACCAACCAGGGCGCGGTCGATCTGGCCGAACTGGCCGAGCTGCAACTGGAAGCGCGCCTGAAGGGCGAGCTGCTGGAAGTGTTCTCGGTGGACAAGTTCCCGAAAATGACCGACTACGTGGTCCCTGCCGGCGTGCGTATCGCCGACACCGCCCGTGTGCGCCTAGGCGCCTACATCGGCGAAGGCACCACCATCATGCACGAAGGCTTCGTCAACTTTAACGCTGGCACCGAAGGCCCTGGCATGATCGAAGGCCGCGTGTCCGCTGGCGTATTCGTTGGCAAGGGCTCGGACCTGGGCGGCGGTTGCTCGACCATGGGCACCCTGTCCGGTGGCGGCAACATCGTCATCAAGGTGGGTGAAGGCTGCCTGATCGGCGCCAACGCCGGTATCGGCATTCCGCTGGGCGACCGCAACACCGTCGAAGCCGGCCTGTACATCACCGCGGGCACCAAGGTGAACCTGCTGGACGAGAACAACGAGCTGGTCAAAGTGGTCAAGGCCCGCGACCTGGCTGGCCAGACCGACCTGCTGTTCCGCCGCAACTCGCTGAACGGCGCCGTGGAGTGCAAGACCCACAAGTCGGCCATCGAGCTGAACGAAGCGCTGCACGCCCACAACTGAGAACCTTCCCGGGTTTGAGGTGTTAAGATCGGGTCTGGCGCCACCGCGCCAGACCCGATTTTCATTCCAGGCCCCGTGAACATGTTCCAGCCCTCCCCCTGGCGTGCCGACTTCCCCGCCATCGCCGCCCTGCAACGGCAGCACCAGACCTACCTGGACAGTGCCGCCACCACCCAGAAGCCGCAAGCCCTGCTTGACGCCCTGAGCCATTATTACGGCCATGGCGCGGCCAACGTGCACCGTGCCCAGCACTTGCCCGGCGCACTGGCAACCCAGGCGTTCGAGACCAGCCGCGACAAGGTCGCCGCCTGGCTGAATGCCGCGGACTCCCGGCAGATCGTGTTCACCCACGGCGCCACCTCGGCGCTGAACCTTCTGGCCTACGGCCTGGAACATCGCTTCGAAGCCGGTGACGAAATCGCCGTCAGCGCGCTGGAGCACCATGCCAACCTGCTGCCCTGGCAACAGCTGGCGCGTCGGCGCAACCTGCGCCTTGTGGTGCTGCCGCTGGATACCCAAGGCCGCATCGACCTGGAGCAGGCGCTGCAACTGATCGGCCCCCGCACCCGGGTGCTGGCGGTCAGCCAGCTGTCCAACGTGCTGGGCACCTGGCAGCCACTGCCGGCGCTACTGGCCCATGCCCGCGCCCAGGGCACACTGACCGTGGTCGACGGTGCCCAGGGGGTGGTGCATGGTCGCCATGATGTGCAGCACCTGGGTTGCGACTTCTATGTGTTCTCCAGCCACAAACTGTATGGCCCGGACGGGGTTGGCGTGCTGTATGGCCGCCCTCAGGCACTGGAACTGTTGCGCCACTGGCAGTTCGGGGGCGAGATGGTGCAACTGGCCGAGTACCAGAGCGCCAGCTTCCGCCCGGCCCCGCTGGGCTTCGAGGCGGGTACGCCGCCAATCGCCGGGGTGATTGGTCTGGGCGCAACCCTGGACTATCTGGCCAGCCTCGACGCCCAGGCGCTCGAAGCCCACGAAACCAGCCTGCACCAGCACCTGCTCCGTGGGCTGGCCGACCGCGAGGGCGTGCGGGTGCTCGGTGCGCCACAAGCGGCCTTGGCCAGCTTCGTCATCGAGGGGGTGCACAATGCCGATATCGCCCACCTGCTCACCGAGCAAGGCATTGCCGTACGAGCCGGGCACCATTGCGCCATGCCACTACTGAAAGGCTTGGGCCTTGAAGGCGCAATTCGAGTGTCGCTGGGCGTGTACAACGACAGCGATGACCTTCAGCGCTTCTTCGCTGCGCTGGATCAGTGCCTGGAGCTGCTGCGATGAGCATGCCGGAGCAAGCACGTCAGGCGCTGGAGGCTTTTGAACAGGGCAAGGGTTGGGAACAGCGGGCGCGGCTGCTGATGCAGTGGGGAGAGCGGCTGGAACCGCTGGATGATGCCGAGAAGACCGACGCCAACCGGGTGCATGGCTGCGAAAGCCTGGTTTGGCTGGTGGCCGAGCACGTTGACGGGCTTTGGCGGTTCAAGGCCAGTAGCGATGCGCGCTTATTACGCGGCTTGCTGGCGTTGTTGCTGGTGCGAGTGCAAGGCTTGCCCAGTGAAGAGCTGGTTGGGCTCGACTTGCGCGATTGGTTCACCCAGCTGGGGTTGGAGCGTCAGCTGTCGCCATCGCGCAGTAATGGGCTGCATGCAGTGCTGCAGCGGATGGCGGAGTTGGCGTCCAACCGCTAAATCGGCGCTGGCTTCTTCGCGGGCTCGCCCGCGAAGAAGCCCACGCAATTTATTCAGCTTTGACCCGCTCCGAAGGCCGCCGCGCACCGGCCACCAGCTTCTCGATCGCCTTGCTCGCCGCCACCATGCCAAAGGTCGCGGTCACCATCATCACCGCACCAAAGCCACCCGAGCAGTCCAGCCGCACCCCCTCACCCACGAAACTCTTCTGCAGACAAACGCTGCCATCGCCCTTGGGGTAGCGCAGCTGTTCGCTGGAGAACACGCATGGCACGCCATAGTTGCGGCTGACATTGCGCGAGAAGTTGTAATCGCGACGCAAGGTGGAACGCACCCGCGAAGCCAGCGGGTCGTTGAAGGTCTTGTTCAGGTCGGCAATCTGGATTTGCGTGGGGTCGATCTGCCCACCGGCACCCCCGGTGGTGACGATGGCGATCTTGCGCCGACGGCACCAGGCGATCAGCGCCGCCTTGGCCATGACGCTGTCGATGCAGTCGATCACGCAGTCGAGGTTTTCGGTAATGTACTCAACCATGGTCTCGCGGGTAACGAAGTCGGCCACCGCATGCACCGTGCATGCCGGGTTGATCGCCCGCAGGCGCTCGGCCATGACCTCGACCTTGGGCCGCCCCACCTGGCCTTCCAGGGCATGGGCCTGGCGGTTGGTGTTGCTGACGCACACATCGTCCAGGTCGAACAGGGTGATTTCCCCTACGCCGCTGCGGGCCAGCGCTTCAGCCACCCACGAGCCTACCCCGCCAATCCCGACCACAGCCACGTGGGCCTGGCCCAGGCGCTGCAGCCCTTGGTCGCCGTATAACCGGGCAACGCCGGCGAAGCGTGGATCTTCTGTGCTCATCTTCATACCCCAAAAAACCGGCGCGCATTATATGCCAGCCGGCCCATCGCCTGCATCGTTAGGAAAGACACTGCCAACCCTGCTTTAATGTCCTATCACTTCGACACAAATGGACGACAATGTCTTCACGTAAATTTGGCCTGAACCTGGTCGTGGTCCTGGCCATCGCCGCGTTGTTCACCGGGTTCTGGGCGCTGATCAACCGCCCGGTTTCCGCCCCCGCCTGGCCAGAGCAGATCTCTGGCTTTTCGTATTCGCCGTTCCGCCTGGGTGAAAGCCCGCAAAAAGGCCAGTACCCCACGGACGACGAGATGCGCCAGGACCTGGAGCAGTTGAGCAAACTGACCGACAGCATCCGCATCTACACCGTGGAGGGCACCCAGGCCGACATCCCGCGCCTGGCCGAGGAGTTCGGCCTGCGGGTAACGCTGGGCATCTGGATCAGCCCGGACCTGGAACGCAACGAGCGCGAAATCGCCACCGCCATCCAGTTGGCCAACACCTCTCGCAGTGTGGTGCGGGTCGTGGTCGGCAACGAGGCGCTGTTCCGTGAAGAGGTTACCCCGGAAAACCTCATCAAGTACCTGGACCGGGTGCGTGCAGCGGTGAAGGTGCCCGTGACCACCAGTGAGCAATGGCACATCTGGAAGGAAAACCCGGAAATTGCCAAGCACGTCGACCTGATTGCTGCGCACATCCTGCCCTACTGGGAGTTCGTGCCAATGAAGGATTCGGTCGAGTTCGTGCTCGACCGTGCCCGTGAACTGCGGCACCAGTTCCCGCGTAAACCCCTGCTGCTGTCAGAGGTCGGCTGGCCGAGCAACGGCCGCATGCGCGGAGGTGCCGATGCCACCCAGGCCGACCAGGCCATCTACCTGCGAACGCTGGTCAACACCCTCAACCGCCGTGGCTACAACTACTTCGTCATCGAAGCCTATGACCAGCCGTGGAAGGCCAGCGATGAAGGCTCGGTAGGGGCCTACTGGGGCGTGTACAACGCCGAGCGCCAGCAAAAGTTCAACTTCGACGGCCCGGTGGTGGCGATCCCGCAGTGGCGTGCTTTGGCCGTGGCGTCGGTCGTGCTGGCCATGATCGCCCTGATGGTGCTGTTCATCGACGGCTCGGCCCTGCGTCAGCGCGGCCGCACCTTCCTCACCTTCATCACCTTCCTGTGCGGGTCGGTGCTGGTGTGGATCGCCTACGACTACAGCCAGCAATACAGCACCTGGTTCAGCCTGACCGTGGGCGTGCTGCTGGCCCTTGGCGCGCTGGGCGTGTTCATTGTGCTGCTGACCGAAGCCCACGAACTGGCCGAGGCGGTATGGATACACAAGCGCCGCCGCGAATTCCTGCCGGTGCAGGCCGACAGCGCTTACCGGCCCAAGGTGTCGGTGCATGTGCCGTGCTACAACGAGCCACCCGAGATGGTCAAGCAGACCCTCGATGCCCTGGCCGCACTGGACTACCCCGACTACGAAGTGCTGGTGATCGACAACAACACCAAGGACCCAGCCGTATGGGAGCCGCTGAAGGCCCACTGCGAGAAGCTCGGCGAGCGCTTCAAGTTCTTCCACGTCGCGCCCCTGGCCGGTTTCAAGGGTGGCGCGCTGAACTACCTGATCCCGCACACCGCCAAGGACGCCGAAGTGATCGCGGTGATCGACTCGGACTACTGCGTCGACCGCAACTGGCTCAAGCACATGGTGCCGCACTTCGCCGACTCGAAAATTGCCGTGGTGCAGTCGCCGCAGGACTACCGCGACCAGCACGAAAGCGCGTTCAAGAAGCTGTGCTACAGCGAGTACAAGGGCTTTTTCCACATTGGCATGGTCACCCGCAACGACCGTGACGCGATCATCCAGCACGGCACCATGACCATGACCCGGCGCACGGTGCTAGAAGAGCTGGGCTGGGCCGAATGGTGCATCTGCGAAGACGCCGAACTGGGCCTGCGTGTGTTCGAAAAAGGCCTGTCGGCGGCCTACGCCCACAACAGCTACGGCAAGGGCCTGATGCCTGACACCTTCATCGACTTCAAGAAGCAACGCTTCCGCTGGGCCTATGGCGCCATCCAGATCATCAAGCACCACGCCAGCGCCCTGCTGCGCGGCAAGGACAGCGAGCTGACCCGGGGCCAGCGTTATCACTTCCTGGCCGGCTGGTTGCCATGGATCGCCGATGGCATGAACATCTTCTTCACCATCGGCGCGCTGCTGTGGTCGGCGGCGATGATCATCGTCCCGCACCGCGTGGACCCGCCGCTGATGATCTTCGCCATCCCGCCGCTGGCGCTGTTTTTCTTCAAGGTGGGCAAGATCATCTTCCTGTATCGCCGTGCAGTAGGCGTGAACTTGAAAGACGCCTTCGCCGCAGCGCTGGCTGGCCTGGCGCTGTCGCACACCATCGCCAAGGCGGTGCTGTACGGGTTCTTCACCAGCAGCATGCCGTTCTTCCGCACACCGAAGAATGCCGACAGCCATGGGTTGCTGGTGGCGCTTTCCGAAGCGCGCGAAGAGCTGTTCATCATGTTGCTGCTGTGGGGCGCGGCGCTGGGCATCTACCTGGTGCAGGGGCTGCCGAGTTCGGACATGCGCTTCTGGGTGGCGATGCTGCTGGTACAGTCATTGCCGTATGTCGCGGCGTTGGTGATGGCCTTGCTGTCTTCGCTGCCCAAGCCGGTGGAAAAGGCTGCGGAACCGCAACAAGCTTGAGACTAGTGGGGCCGCAAAGCGGCCCCACTGGACTGTCTGTTTGATATAAGATAACGCCCCTCAGATTTCCCCGCCTTGCCTTGCCCCGGAGTCCCCCATGACGGCCCCTGCCGAGCTCTCGCCTACCCTTCAACTGGCCTGCGACCTGATCCGTCGCCCCTCGGTCACCCCCGTCGACGCCGATTGCCAGGCGCAGATGATGAACCGTCTAGGCGCTGTGGGCTTCCAGCTGGAGCCGATGCGCATTGAAGACGTCGACAATTTCTGGGCCACCCACGGCACCCAGGAGGGCCCGGTGCTGTGCTTTGCCGGCCACACCGACGTGGTGCCGACCGGCCCGGTGCAGCAATGGCAGCATGAACCGTTCGAAGCGCTGATCGACGCCGACGGCATGCTCTGCGGCCGTGGCGCTGCCGACATGAAGGGCAGCCTGGCCTGCATGGTGATCGCCAGCGAGCGCTTCGTGCACGACTACCCGAACCACCGTGGCAAGGTCGCCTTCCTGATCACCAGCGACGAGGAAGGCCCGGCTCACCACGGCACCAAGGCGGTGGTCGAACGCCTGAAAGCGCGCAACGAACGCCTGGACTGGTGCATCGTCGGCGAACCCTCCAGCACCACCCTGCTGGGTGACGTGGTCAAGAACGGCCGTCGCGGTTCGCTGGGTGCCAAACTGACCGTGCGCGGCAAGCAAGGCCACGTGGCCTACCCGCACCTGGCACGCAACCCGATCCACCTGGCCGCCCCGGCCCTGGCGGAGCTGGCAGCCGAGCACTGGGACGAAGGCAACGCGTTCTTCCCGCCGACCAGCTTCCAGATCTCCAACCTCAATTCCGGCACCGGCGCCACCAACGTGGTCCCGGGCGAGCTGACTGCACTGTTCAACTTCCGCTTCTCTACCGAGTCCACCGTCGAAGGCCTGCAGGCGCGCGTCTCGGCGATTCTCGACAAGCATGAACTGGACTGGTCGATCGACTGGGCGCTGTCTGGCCTGCCATTCCTCACCGAACCGGGCGAACTGCTGGACGCTGTGGCGGCCAGCATCAAGGGCGTCACCGGCCGCGACACCCAGCCGTCCACCAGCGGCGGTACCTCCGATGGCCGCTTCATCGCCACCATGGGTACGCAGGTGGTCGAGCTGGGCCCGGTCAACGCCACCATTCACCAGGTGGACGAGCGGATTCTGGCCAGCGACCTCGACCTGCTGACCGAAATCTACTACCAGACCCTGGTCCGGTTGCTCGCCTGATGCTCGCCTGTCCCCTTTGCCAGGCGCCGCTGAGCCGGCTCGACAACGGTGTGGTGTGCCCGGCCGGCCACCACTTCGACCGCGCCCGCCAGGGTTACCTGAACCTGCTGCCGGTACAGCACAAGAACAGCCGCGACCCGGGTGACAACCAGGCCATGGTCGAGGCCCGTCGCGACTTCCTCGATGCCGGGCACTATGCCCCGGTGGCCAGTCGCCTGGCCGAGCTTGCCGCCGAGCGCCAGCCCGGCGCCTGGCTGGACATCGGCTGCGGCGAGGGTTACTACACCGCGCAGATCGCCCAGGCCCTGCCGGCCGCCGACGGTTACGCGCTGGACATTTCCCGCGAGGCGGTCAAGCGTGCCTGCCGTCGTGCACCGGAAGTCACCTGGATGGTCGCCAGCATGGCCCGCGTGCCCCTGGCCGACGCCAGTTGCCAGTTCATCGCCAGTGTATTCAGCCCACTGGACTGGGCCGAGGCCAAGCGCCTGCTCAGCCCCGGCGGCGGCCTGATGCGGGTCGGCCCTACCAGCGGCCACCTGATGGAACTGCGCGAAGTGCTCTACGATGAAGTACGCCCTTACGCCGACGACAAACACCTGGTCCTGGTCCCCGACGGGATGGCCCATGCCCACAGCGAAACCCTTGAGTTCCGCCTGAGCCTGGCCGAACCCAAGGCCCGCGCCGACCTGCTGGCCATGACCCCGCACGGCTGGCGCGCCAGCGCCGAAAAACGCGCGCGGGTCATCGACCAGGCCGAGCCGTTCGAGGTTACGGTTTCCATGCGTTATGACTATTTCGTGCGCCAAGACTGAGCACACCCGGAGCCCTTATGCGCCAACCTGATATCGAGATCTACCTGAAGGACGCCGACGTCGACCACAAGCAGATTGCCGAGTGGCTCGCCCAGGCAATCGGCCCGTGCAGCGAATGGAAGCAGAAAGGTCATACCTTCAAATGCCAGGCCGGTAACATTCCGGTCACCTGGTTACCCAAGGCTGTAGGGAAATGGAACAGCCTGTACCTGGAAAGCGACCAGACGCCATGGGCGGATGATGTCGCCTGTGCCCGCGCCGCCTTCGCCGCACTGGGTGTGGAAGTGCGCTGTGCGCCGGGTGGCTGGGTGGAGGAAGACGGGGAAGAAGATGCCGACCGCTGGGTCCGCATCAGCGCCGACGGTGAAGAGGAAATCACCTGGCGTACTTCTTGAGCAGCAAGCTACAAGAGGGATCGCATCAGGCTGCAAGTACACGGTCACTTGCAGCTTGAGGCTTACAGCTTGAGGCTCAGAGCCCTACTACGTCTTCGGCTTGCAGGCCTTTCTGGCCCTGCACGCAGGCGTATTCCACGCGCTGCCCTTCGACCAGGGTACGATGCCCCTCACCGCGGATCGCCCGATAGTGGACGAATACATCCGCTCCACCTTCGCGCTGAATGAAGCCATAACCCTTGGCATCGTTGAACCACTTTACATTCCCAGTCTCACGAGACGACATCTGAACTACTCCGGATTTTTATTGTGAAGATCGCCTTGTAGGCATGAGCTCACGGCCCCGTGCCAACGCCGCTTGCCGAAATATCCTGCAAGTGGCAGGCCGAGTATATGACACAGAACAAAAAAAATTGATGACGGTCCCGCAGTTGGCCGATTTTTGCTGAACTTACGCCGATACGGCAGACTAATTAGCTGGATACTCACCTGAACATCACACCCAGGGCACACACCCCATGACCCGTTCCCCCCTGCACCGCCTGATCTTCGGCGGCCTGCGTCGCCTGTTGTACCTGTGGGTGCGCTCCGAGACCATCAACCAGTCGTCCATGTCCCTCAACCTCGACCGCAGTCGGCCGGTGTTCTATGCGCTGCCGTCGCCCGCGCTCACCGACCTGGCCGTGCTCGACCACGAATGCACCAAAGCGGGGCTGCCGCGCCCGGTATTGCCGGTAGCCGTGGGCCCACTGCAGGAGCCGGCCGGGTTCTTCTACCTCACCCCCGACCCGGACTGGCTGGGCCGCCAGGACAAACGCGGCGCGCCACCAACGCTTGAGCGCCTGGTCGCTGCCGTCACCCAGCATGCCGAGGAAGATGCGCAGATCATTCCCGTCAGTGTGTTCTGGGGCCAGACCCCGGCCAGTGAATCCAGCCCGTGGAAGCTGCTGTTCGCCGACAGCTGGGCGGTTACCGGGCGCCTGCGCCGGCTGCTGACCGTATTGATTCTGGGGCGCAAGACCCGGGTGCAGTTCTCCGCGCCTATCCACCTGCGCGAACTGGTGCAGCACAACAAGGGGCACGAGCGCACCGTGCGCATGGCCCAACGCCTGATGCGCGTGCATTTTCGCAACCTCAAGACGGCGGTCATCGGCCCGGACATCTCGCACCGGCGCAACCTGGTCAAAGGCCTGGTGCACGCACCGCAGGTGCGCCAGGCCATCGTCGACGAGGCGCAGCGCGAAAACCTGCCACTGGCCAAGGCCGAAGCCCAGGCGCTGCGCTACGGCAACGAGATCGCCTCGGACTACACCTACACCGCCATCCGCTTCCTTGAAGTGGTGCTGAGCTGGTTCTGGAACAAGATCTACGACGGCATCAAGGTCAACCACATCGAGCACGTGCAGGGCATCGCCCCCGGCCACGAAGTGATCTACGTGCCGTGCCACCGCAGCCACATCGACTACCTGCTGCTGTCATACCTGCTGTTCCGCAACGGCCTCACCCCGCCGCACGTGGCCGCGGGCATCAACCTCAACATGCCGGTAGTGGGCAACCTGCTGCGCCGTGGCGGTGCGTTCTTCATGCGCCGCACGTTCAAGGGCAACCCGCTGTACACCGCCGTGTTCAACGAGTACCTGCACACCCTGTACACCAAGGGTTTCCCGGTCGAGTACTTTGTTGAAGGCGGTCGCTCGCGCACCGGGCGCATGCTGCAACCACGTACCGGGATGCTGGCCATTAGCCTACGCAGTTTCCTGCGCTCGTCGCGCACGCCGATCGTATTCGTGCCGGTGTACATCGGCTACGAGCGCGTACTCGAAGGCCGCACCTACCTGGGCGAACTGCGCGGCGCCAGCAAGAAGAAGGAGTCGGTGTTCGACATTTTCAAGGTGTTTGGCGCGCTCAAGCAGCGCTTTGGCCAGGTTTACGTCAACTTCGGCGAGCCGATCCGCCTGGCCGGCTTCCTCGACGAACAACAGCCCGGCTGGCGTGAGCAAGACCATGGCCCGCAGTACCGCCCGGAATGGCTCAACGCTGCCACCACCCGCCTGGGTGAAACCGTGGCCCGTCATCTGAACGAGGCGGCTGCCATCAACCCGGTCAACCTGGTGGCCCTGGCGCTGCTGTCCACCAGCCGCATGGCCCTGGACGAACGTGCCCTGACCCGCGTACTGGACCTGTACCTGGCGCTGCTGCGCCAAGTGCCTTACTCGCCCCATACCACCCTGCCCGACGGCGACGGCCAGGCACTGATCGAACATGTGCGCAGCATGAACCTGGTGGCCGAACAGAAGGACGCCCTGGGCCGCATCCTGTACCTGGATGAAGGCAATGCGGTCCTGATGACCTACTACCGCAACAACGTGCTGCACATCTTCGCCCTGCCGGCGCTGCTGGCCAGCTTCTTCCTCAGCAGCTCGCGCATGAGCCGCGAATTGCTGGGCCAGTATGTACAGGCGCTGTACCCGTACCTGCAGGCCGAACTGTTCTTGCGCTGGACGCCAGAGCAGCTGGAGGAAGTGATCGACCAGTGGCTGGCCGCGCTGGTGGAGCAAGGCCTGCTGCGTCTGGACGGCGAGGTGTATGTACGCCCGGCGCCCAGCTCGCGGCAGTTCGTGTTGCTGACCCTGCTCGCCCGCACCATCACCCAGACCCTGCAGCGCTTCTACATGGCCACTTCGCTGCTGCTCAACAACGGGCAGAACAGCCTCAGCGCCGAGGCGCTGGAGGACCTGTGCGTGATGATGGCCCAACGCCTGTCGATCCTGCATGGCCTGAATGCACCGGAGTTCTTCGACAAAACGCTGTTCCGCCACTTCATCCAGACCCTGCTTGAGCAAGGCGTGCTGCATGCCGACGCTCAAGGCAAGCTGGGTTACCACGACAAGCTCGGCGAACTGGCCGAGGGCGTGGCCAAGCGTGTGCTGTCTGCGGAGCTACGCCTGTCGATCCGCCAAGTGGCCCTGCACCGTGACGATGGCCTGGAAACTTCGACCCTCTAACGCTTTATCTGCCGGGAAAATCCGCTAAAGTCCCTGGGGTTGGCCACAAGCCAACGCCAAGGACACCGGAGACTCCATGAAAAAACTCTTTATGCTGTGTTGCGCATCACTGCTCGCAGCCTGTTCCAGCCAAACCCCATCCACCCAGGCCAGCCTGGACGGTGAAGTCTTCTACCTGCAACGTATTGCCCTGCCACCTGCCGCTACCCTAAGCGTGGAACTGCAGGATGTTTCGCTGATGGACGCCCCTGCCGTGACCCTGGCCCGCCAGGCCGGCCCGGTCAAAGGCAACGTGCCGCTGCCGTTCCACCTCACCTACGACCCTGCGCAAGTCAAGCCCGGCCACCGCTACTCGGTGAGTGCGCGCATCGAGCTGGATGGCAAACTGCTGTTTATCAGTACCGAGCACCATGGTGTGACGCTCGACGGCAGCGACCCGAAATCTGTACGCATCAAGGTCGACCCGGTTCGCTGATACCCGCCTCTATCTGTTTACAAGGAAAGCTTCATGATCCGCACCTCCCTGCGTTTCACCACCCTGTGCGCCGGCCTGCTGCTGTCGGCCAGTGCCCTGGCCCTGTCGCTGGGTGACCTGACCCAGAAAGACGCCACCGGCGGCCTGAAAGATGCCCTGACCCAAGGCGCGCAACTGGCCGTCAAGCAACTGAGCACCCCGGGCGGTTTCAGCAACAACCCGGACGTGCGCATCGAATTGCCGGGCAACCTGGGCAAAGCCGCCAAGGCAATGAAAATGTTCGGCAAAGGTGAACAGGTCGAAGCCCTGGAAACCAGCATGAACAAGGCCGCCGAAGCTGCCGTGCCGCAGGCCCAGGCAATTCTGGTGGATGCTGTGAAGAACATGAGCGTGACCGATGCCAAAGGCATCCTCAGCGGCGGTGACGACTCGGCCACCCAGTACCTGAACAAGAGCAGCCGCGAGCAGATCCGCGCCAAGTTCCTGCCGATTGTGAAGCAAGCTACCGACAAGGTTGGCGTGGCGCAGCAGTACAATGCCTTTGCCGCACAGGCCAAAGGCCTTGGGCTGGTCAAAGATGACGCCAACATCGAGAACTACGTGACCGAGAAGGCGCTGGATGGCCTGTTCGAGATGATCGGCAAGCAGGAGCAGAGCATTCGCCAGAACCCGGCCCAGGCAGCTACCAGCCTGGCCAAGAAGGTATTCGGCGCCCTGTGATAGCCCCGGGGGCTGCTTTGCAGCCCTCTCGCGACGCAAGGCCGCTCCTACACCGGAACGCGATACTTCATGGGTATGCGATCGTCTGTAGGAGCGGCCTTGTGTTGCGAAAGGAGGGCAAAGCCCTCCCCTGCGGTCTTCAGGTTTTCTTCACCCTGAACCACGCCGCATACAACGCCGGCAGGAACAATAGGGTCAACACCGTGGCCACGATCAACCCACCCATGATCGCCACCGCCATCGGCCCGTAGAACACGCTACGTGACAACGGAATCATCGCCAGCACCGCCGCCAGCGCGGTCAGCACAATCGGGCGGAAGCGCCGCACCGTGGCTTCGATGATTGCCTGCCAGCGCTCCATGCCCGCTGCGATGTCCTGCTCGATCTGGTCCACCAGAATCACCGAGTTGCGCATGATCATCCCCGCCAGGGCAATGGTGCCGAGCATGGCGACAAAGCCGAACGGCTGGCGGAACACCAGCAGGAACAGGGTGACGCCAATCAGCCCAAGCGGCGCGGTGAGGAACACCATCACCGTGCGCGAGAAGCTGCGCAGCTGGATCATCAGCAAACTCAGCACCACCACCACGAACAGCGGCATGCCGGCGTTGACCGACTTCTGACCGCGCTCGGAGTCCTCTACCGTGCCGCCGACCTCCAGCAGGTAGCCATCCGGCAGCTTGGCGCGGATGTCACGCAGGGTAGGCTCGATCTGCTTCACCAGCGTGGCCGGTTGCTCCTTGTCGTAGATATCGGCACGCACGGTCACGGTCGGCAAGCGGTTGCGGTGCCAGATAATGCCCTCCTCGAAGCCGTATTCCAGGGTGGCTACCTGCGACAGCGCCACGCTCTGGCCGTTATCGGTGGGCAATGCCAGGCTACCGAGGTTGCCCAGTTCGCCGCGTTCCTGTTGTGTACCGCGCAGCAGAATCTCGATCAGTTCGTTGTCTTCGCGGTACTGGCTGACCGTAGTACCGGTTAGCGAGCTTTGCAGGAAGCTGGACAATTGCGCGGTGCTCACGCCCAGGGCACGGGCGCGGTCCTGGTCAATCTCCAGGAACACCGCCTTGCTCGGTTCTTCCCAGTCCAGGTGCACGTTGACCACATGCGGGTTCTCCCGCACCTTGTCAGCCACTTCACGCGCCAGCGCGCGGGCCTTCTCGATGTGTTCGCCGGTCACCCGGAACTGCACCGGGTAGCCCACGGGCGGGCCGTTTTCCAGGCGCGTAACGCGGGCGCGCAGGTCGGGGAATTGCTGGTCCACGGTGCTGATCAACCAGCTGCGCAGGCGCTCGCGGTCTTCCATCGACTTGGCCAGCACCACGAACTGGGCAAAGCTGGCGGCCGGCAACTGCTGGTCCAGCGGCAGGTAGAAGCGTGGCGAGCCAGTGCCTACATAGGCCACGTAGTTGTCGATACCGTCCTGCTGCTTGAGCAGCGCCTCCAACTGTTTGACCCGCTCGGCGGTATTGGTCAGCGAGGCCCCTTCAGCCAGCTTCAGGTCAACCATCAGTTCCGGGCGCCCGGAGGCCGGGAAGAACTGCTGGGGCACAAAACGGAACAGCAGGATGCTGCCGACAAAGGCGGCGATGGTCAGCAGAATCACGGTCTTGCGCCGCCGCACGCACCACTCCACCACTCGCCGCACACGCTGGTAGAACGGCGTGGTGTAAGGGTCTGGCGCGTGGCCGTCCTTGCCGTGGCGTGCGGCATGCAACTTGGCCAGATCTGGAAGCAGGCGCTCGCCCAGGTAAGGCACGAACACCACCGCCGCCACCCATGAAGTCAGCAGGGCGATGGTCACCACCTGGAAGATCGAGCGGGTGTATTCGCCGGTGCTGGACGCAGCCGTGGCGATGGGCAGGAAGCCCGCTGCGGTAATCAGGGTGCCGGTGAGCATCGGGAAGGCAGTACTGCTCCAGGCATAGCTGGCCGCCTTGAGGCGGTCGTAGCCCTGCTCCATCTTGATCGCCATCATCTCTACCGCAATGATCGCATCGTCCACCAGCAAGCCCAGCGCCAGCACCAAAGCGCCGAGGGAGATCTTGTGCAGGCCGATGCCGAAGTAATGCATGGCGGCGAAGGTCATGGCCAGCACCAGCGGGATGGCCAGCGCCACCACCAGGCCGGTGCGCAGGCCCAGCGAGAAGAAGCTCACCAGCAGCACGATGACCAGGGCCTCGACCAGCACCTGCACGAACTCACCCACGCCGGCCTTGACCGCCGCTGGCTGGTCCGACACCTTGCGCAGCTCCATGCCGGCCGGCAGGCTGCGCGCCAGGCGCTCGAATTCGCCTTCCAAGGCCTTGCCCAGCACCAGAATGTCGCCGCCGTCCTTCATCGACACGGCCAGGCCAATGGCATCCTCACCCATGAAGCGCATGCGCGGCGCGGGCGGATCGTTGAAGCCGCGGTGCACTTCGGCGACATCGCCGATGCGGAAGGTGCGGTCACCCACGCGGATGGGGAACTGGCGAATCTGCTCGACACTGTCGAAGCGCCCGCTCACCCGCAGTTGCAGGCGCTCGCTGGGTGTTTCGAAGAAGCCGGCGGTGCTCACCGCGTTCTGCTCCTGCAGGGCCTGTTGCACCGCCTGCAGTGGCACGCCAAGGGTGGCCAGCTTGAGGTTGGACAGCTCGATCCAGATTTTCTCATCCTGCAGGCCGACCAGCTCGACCTTGCCCACATCCTTGACCCGCTGCAGCTGGATCTGGATGCGATCGGCGTAATCCTTGAGCACCGCGTAGTCGAAGCCCTCACCGGTCAGCGCATAGATGTTACCGAAGGTGGTGCCGAACTCGTCGTTGAAGAACGGGCCCTGGATTTCCGGTGGCAAGGTGTGACGGATGTCCGCGACCTTCTTGCGGATCTGGTACCACAGCTCGGGGATGTCCTTGGAATGCAGCGAGTCGCGGGCCATGAAGGTGACCTGCGATTCGCCGGGGCGTGAAAACGAGACGATCCTCTCGTACTCGCCGGTTTCCATCAGCTTCTTCTCGATGCGCTCGGTAACCTGGCGCGACACTTCCTCGGCGCTGGCACCGTGCCACAGGGTACGGATGACCATGGCCTTGAAAGTGAACGGCGGGTCTTCGCTCTGGCCCAGCTTGGTGTAGGACATGGCGCCAATGGCCGCCAGCAGGATCATCAGGAACAGGACGATCTGGCGGTTGCGCAGCGCCCATGCAGAAAGGTTGAAACCCATCGGGACTTACTCCTTGGCCGTCAGGTTCACTACACGGTTGCTGCGGTCCACAGGGCGAACCTCCTGGCCCTCGCGCAGCACATGACCGCCGGCGGCGACCACCCAGTCGCCCGGGGCAAGGCCTTCGAGCACTGGCACGCTGTCGCTGCCATAGGCGCCAAGGCGCACCACGGCCCGCTCCAAGCGGCTGTCCTTGGTAACCCGCCAGACATAGGCCTCCCCGTTTTCGGCCGTCACCGCCGACAACGGCACTGCCAACGGAATCAGCCCATCATGAGCGATGAACACCCGGGCGCTCTGGCCCAGTTCGGCCGGTGCAGCCGCCGAAGTAAAAGCGATGCGCGCCGCGAAAGTGCGCGAACGCGGGTCGGCGGCCGGCGACAACTCGCGGATACGGCCCTGGAAGCGCTCCCGTGGGTGCGACCACAGCTCCACACTCACCGGCTCGCCCACGGCAAAGCGGGCGAACTGCTGCTCTGGCAGGCCGATAGCCACTTCCCGTTCGCCATCGGCGGCCAGGGTGAACACGGTCTGCCCGGCGGCGACCACCTGGCCCACTTCAACCTGGCGCTTGGCGATCACCCCGGCCTGTGGGGCACGCAGCACGGCATATTCGGCCTGGTTGCCGGCCACATCGAATTCGGCCTTGGCCTGCTTCAAGCGGGCGAGGCCGGCACGGTAGAGGTTTTCAGCGTTATCGAACTGGGAATGGCTGACCATCTGCCGGTCCAGCAGTTTCTGGTAGCGGTCGCGCTCGGCGCGCACCAGTGCCAGGTTGGCCTCGGCGGCTGCCAGTTGGGCGCGGTTGGCTTCCAGTTGCAGGCGCACGTCCTGCGGGTCCAGTTCAGCCAGCGGCTGGTCGGCCTTGACCCGCTGCCCTTCCTCGACCAGACGTTTGCTGACCTTGCCGCCAATGCGGAAAGCCAGCTCCGGCTCGAAGCGCGCACGCACTTCACCGGGGTAACTGTCGGCAGCGGCTTCAGCCGGCTGCGGCTGCACCACCAGCGCCGGGCGCGGCGCTGCAGGTGGTGTGGCTTCCTGACCGCACGCCGCCAGTAACAGCACGGCAACGGCGGGCAGAGCGATGGACAAGGCATGGCGCAACATGATGAATCCTTTCGCAGAGGTGCACATCGAATATTTATACTGGCAAGTATATTAAATCAGGCAGTCGGTGCCGGGAAGCTGGCGTTACAAAGAAATCCAGACGGATTTTCAACGGCCGCCAGCTGTTGCACAGCCCACAGCCAATCAACAACTTGCCCCGCCCCGCCACAGCCAGAAATCCTTTGTATACGCCGAAAGCCCCGTATCACGGGCGTTCCACCAACCGGCACGACCTGTGCAATCAAAGGTACACCCCCTCCTTCATGTACTTGGAGTACTCCGATGACTGCCCTCGAACAACACCTGCCCGTCCCCGCCAACGGCGCCGACTACGCCACGCTCGCGGCACGCTTCAGGCCCATCTTCACGCGCATTGCCGAAAGCAGCGTGGAACGCGAACGCAACCGCACCCTGCCCCACGACCCGATCCGCTGGCTGAAGGAGGCCGGCTTTGGTGCCGTGCGCGTACCGGTCGAGCACGGCGGTGGCGGCGCTTCGTTGCCACAGCTGTTCCAGTTGTTGATCGAACTGGCCGAAGCCGACTCCAACGTGCCCCAGGCCCTGCGCGGCCATTTCGCCTTCGTCGAGGACCGCCTCAACGCCCATGCCAGCGCGCCACAAAATGTGTGGTTCAAGCGCTTCGTTGCGGGTGACCTGGTGGGCTGCGCCTGGACCGAGATAGGCGCGGTGAAGATTGGCGATGTCATCACCCGCGTCTCGCGTCAGGGCGAACAGTGGGTGGTCAACGGCACCAAGTACTACAGCACCGGCAGCCTTTTCTCCGACTGGATCGACCTGTTCGCCCGCCGCGACGACACCGGGGCCGACGTGATCGCCGCCATTCGCACCCGACAACCCGGCATCCGCCAGAGCGACGATTGGGACGGATTCGGACAGCGCACCACCGGCAGCGGTACCTCGGTGTTCGAAAATGCCGTGGTCGAGGAAGAGAACATCATCGACTTCGCCACCCGCTTCAAATACCAGACCGCGTTCTACCAGCTGGTGCTGCTGGCGGTGATCACCGGTTCCGGGCGTGCCGCCGTGCGCGACTTCAGCCACGAGACTCGCAAGCGCACCCGGGTGTTCAGCCATGGCAACGGCGCGGCAGTCAGTGAGGACCCACAGGTATTGCAAGTGATCGGCAAGGCCTCGGGCCAGGTGTATGCCGCCGAAGCCGCGACCTTGCGCGCCGCCGAGGCTAGCCAACAGGCTTACCTGGCACGTTTTGCCAATGACCCGGCCGCAGAGCAGCAGGCCAATGTGCTGGCCGAACTGGAGTCGGCCCAGGCTCAGGTGGCAGCCATCGACCTGGTACTGCGCGCCACCAGCGACCTGTTCAATGCCTTGGGTGCGTCCACCACCAGCACCAGCCGCCAGCTCGACCGCCACTGGCGCAACGCCCGCACGGCGGCTTCGCACAACCCGGTAATCTACAAGGAGCGCATTGTCGGCGACTGGCATGTGAACGGTACTGAACCGCCGTATGTGTGGCAGATTGGTGGGGGGGCCAAGCAGTCCTGAATGGCCGGATTGGGGCTGCTTTGCAGCCCCGACAATATCAGCGTTTACTCCAGGCCATCGGCCAACGCCGCACCGTTGAGGTAGTGATCCCCCAACAACCGCCGTTGGGTTGCCAGCACAGGCTCACCACCGCTCACCTCTGGCCGCGCCACGCTGCGACCGGCCAACTCGAAATACGCCTCGCCAGCAAGCCGAGCGCCCTCGGCAGCCGCCAGGCGAAACGCAATTGCCGATGCCTGCGAATCATCGGCCCGCTCCAGCAATGCATCGGCCGCATCAATTGCAATGCGCACCTCACCCACCGTGGCAATCACCAGGGTTTCGTGGCGGGCATCGCGGTCACGCAAGAACTCAAGCAGGGCCGCTTCCACCTGACGGGCATAGACCAGATCGTTCCGGCCGTGGGAATGTGTATTGGACATGTGCGCCTCCTCAGTTCCAGGCGTGACGTTGCGGCTTGATGCCGTTAAGCAACTGGTTACCGACCAAGTGGTACTTCCAGCGCACCGGGTCATGCAGGGTGTGCGTGCGGGCATTGCGCCAGAAGCGGTCCAGCCCCCGGCTGGCCGAAACACTGCGCGTACCACCCAGTTCCAGCAGGCGGCTGGAAGCCTCCAGCGAAATGGCCGTTGACAGCACCTTGGCCTGGCCGACTATCACCGAGGCTTGCGCCACGTGCGCTTCGTCAGGCTGGGCAACCGCCAGGTCCACGGCCTGCGCCGCACGACGCAAGATGGCTTCGGCTGCCTGCAGGCGCCAGGCCAGTTCGCCGATCAGCGCCTGGCTCAACGGGTCCTGCCAGCCATGCTGCAGGCCACTGTCGGCCCATGGCCTTGCCTGGCGGGCCACCTGCAAGGTCGCGGCGAAAGCGCCACGGGCGATACCGGTGTCCACAGCGGCCTGGATGATCTGCGAGATCGGGCCATCGGCGGTGGGCTGGTCGTAGGCCTTCCAGGCCGGTATCACATCGCCCGCCGGAACCCGCACGCCATCGAGGCGCACCTGGCCACTGGCGGTAATGCGCTGGCCAAAGCCGTCCCAACTGTCGATCACGGTGAGGCCTGCGGCATCACGCGGGACAAAGGCGATATGCGGCCGCCCTTCTTCATCAACGCCAGCAACAGGAACGATATGGGCAAACAAGGCGCCGGTGCAGTACGCCTTCTCGCCGTCGACCACGGCGCTGTCGCCGTTGAAGCGGATTTGCGTCTGGAAGGTGGTCACATACTGGCCACGCGACTCAGAAAACGCATTGCCGAAGCGGTAGCCCTGCAGCACCTTGGCGAAGTAGTCACGCTTCTGCGTTTCGCTGCCGGTCAGGCGCAGGTTGCTGAGTACACCAAAGTGGTTTTGCGGCAGCTGGCCGAGGGACGAATCGGCCGCCGAAATGGTTGCAATCACTTCGCTGAGCGTGGCGTAGGACACGCCCGCGCCACCGTACTCCTTGGGCACGGTGATTGCCCAAAGGCCGCTGTCGGAAAAGCGGTCAAGCTCATCCCACGGCAAGCGCCGCTCACGGTCGCGAAGGGCAGCTTCCTGGGCAAATTCCTCGGCCAGGCGCTGCGCGACTTCGATGGCTTCGGCATCGCTGCGGATGACATGGGCGGCGCGCCGTGGCGCCGAACGGGCCTGCCCAGGCAGGCTGGATGCGGGTGAAAAGGTCGTCATGTGCTGCTCCATGCGTAACAGGTTCCACAGTTGTTGAGCAGAACCTGTGCCAACCTTAAAAATTCTTTTAATTCAGATAGTTAGGCGAATTATCCTGACATTCGAAAAGCCCCGAGGCCGACAAACTGCAGATTGTCTGTTGCCCCGCAAACAGTTCGCCGGGGCCACTCAAAGGCTGATGTCCAGCGGGTACTCGACGATCACCCGCAACTCGTCGACGTTGGCCTCGGCGGTATGGCCGCCGCCTACCCGATGGGTGGCTTGCATCACGTTGAACGACAGGTTCCTGGCCGGCCCGCCCTGCACCACGTAGCGCACCCACAGGTTGCGCTCCCAGTGGCGACCATCCTCGATGCCGTTGTAGTAGCTGTAGGCGCCGCCTGCGCGGGTACCATCGATATCGCTGCCACGCACATAGCGGGCGGTAAGCGACAGGCCAGGCAGCCCGAGCACAGCAAAGTTGTAGTCGTAGCGCGCTTCCCAGGCCCGTTCATTGGGGTTGTTGAAGTCGGACACCTGCGATGCCTCGTCCAGCTGGATGTCGTAGGTGTTCCACACATAGTCGAACGGCGTGTCGCCGTCGATGCGCGTATACGACAGCTTGAAGCCATGCCCGCCTGCGTTGACCCCGGCATGCACGCTCCATGAGTCGTTGTCGATCTTGCCGGCCAGCGCCTGGCCGCTGTCGCGGGTGCGGTAGTAATCCAGGCCTGTTTTCAGGGTCAGGCTGTCGACCAGCGGCTGTACGTAGTCAACGTTGAAGAACTGTTGGTTCCACACATCGTCCAGCCGGCTGGCGTGCAGGCGCAGGTTCAGCTGGTCGTTGAAGCGGTAGTCGCCACCCAGGTACACCACGTCATTGGCGCCCTTCAGCCGCCCGGCGTACACGGTGCCAAGGTCGCCACGGTGGTTGCTGGCGTTGCGGTCGCTGCTGGACTCCAGCTTGCCGCCCTGCAGGCTCAGGCCTTGCAGTGAGTGGTCATTGAACATGAAACCGCGCAGGGTCTGCGGCAGCAGGCGGATGTCACTGGCATGCAGCACCGGGCTGGTCGGGCTGACATCGCCGTAGCGCAGTTCGGTGTCCCGCACGCGCGCCTTCAGCGCTACGCCGACCTTGCCATAGGCATCCTTGGGCTCGCCATCGAAGTTGCTGCCCGAGCGCGAGACTATGCCCGGCCCCCCTACACCATTGCCCACCGTGCCATTGCCACCGTCCAGCTTCAGCCCGACCAGGCCTTGCACGTCCAGGCCAAGGCCGACCGTGCCCTGGGTGAACCCCGACTGCAGGTTGGCGATGATGCCGTGGCCCCATTCGCGGTGCTGGCTCTGGCGTTCGCCGGTGTTGGGGTTACGGGTGAAATCGCCGTTGCGGTAGTCCTGGCTGAAGTAATAGTTGCGGTTGATGATTTGCAGTTGAGTGCCGCCGAGAAAACCTTCGTCTTCGGCGAATGCCGGCGTGGTCAAGCCGATGGCCAGGGCGAGGGTGACGGATGGGTAGTTGCGCGAGCGCATGGCAGAACGTCCTTATGAGTTGGATAACCCCGCCGGGGCGGGGAGTTTTGTGGTGAGCCGGATATCGAGCGCCGCCCGCACGGCGCATCGCGAGCTGCGCTCGCTCCTACGTTTGTTTCGGGCCAGTTATTCCTGTGGGATTTGTGCGCGTACGCCTTGGCGCATGGCGCGATATCGCGTCGTATTAACCAAGCGGTCGCGCACGCCAGCCACAGGCGTTACTGGTCGGAAACAAACGTAGGAGCGAGCGCAGCTCGCGATGCGCCGCGCGGGCGGCGCTCGATCGCACAGGCGCCGATAAACCACCGGCATTACCCTTTCAGTTGCCCCCCCAGGTAGAAATGCCGCAGGTCTTCGCGCGCAGCCAACTCCGTAGCAGCCCCCTGACCCGCCACCCGGCCGTTCTCCAGGATGTAGGCATAGTCGGCATGGCGCAGGGCAACGTTGATGTTCTGTTCGGCCACCAGAAAACTCATGCCTTCCTTGGCATTGAGCTGGGCGACGATGTCGAAAATTTCTTCGACGATGATCGGCGCCAGCCCCATCGAGGGCTCGTCCAGCAGCACCAGCCGTGGCTGGGTCATCAGCGCACGGCCGATGGCCAGCATCTGCTGCTCGCCACCCGAGGTCAGCCCGGCCTGGGTCTTGCGCTTGGTTTTCAAACGCGGGAACCAGGCATAGATGCGCTCCAGCGCCTGTTCCAGTTCGCGCCGTGCCGGCTTGCGCAGAAAGCCCCCGGTACGCAGGTTTTCCTCGATCGTGAGGTGAGCAAACACGTGCCGCCCCTCCAGCACATGCACAATGCCTTGGGCCGCCAGGCGGTTGGCAGCGATGCCGGCGGTGTCCTGGCCCTGGAAGAGGATGTGGCCACGGCTGACCCGCGCACGGTCGGCTTGCAGCAACCCGGAAATGGCCTTGAGCGTGGTGCTCTTGCCTGCGCCATTGGCACCCAGCAAGGCGACGATGTCGCCCTGCCCGACCCGCAGGGAAACCCCGGCCACGGCCAGGATCGCGCCGTCGTAGATCACTTCGATATCCTGCACGCCCAACAGCGGGTGGGCATGCTCGGCAGCAAGCGGGCTGTGGGTCATGGGGTGGCCTCGTCTTTGGCGCATTCGCGGGGGGTAACACCTTTCTCACGGGCAAACTCGCCTGCCTTGGCATCGATCAGCGGGCGCAGGGTGGCGCGGTCGGCCTGTACCCAATCGGTCACCAGCGTCCACTTCTGGCCATCCCATTGCTGCACCTTGGCCGCGCCCCCCCCTTCATGGTCGCTGCACGACAGCTTCAGCGGCTGCATCAGGCCAAGGAAGCCGATTTCCTTCAGACGGGCATCGCCCAGGTCCAGGTGCTCCAGGCCCCAGCGCCCTTCCTCACCAGTCAGTGGGCGGCTGCCGAACTTCTTCTGCCCGGTGCGGATGGCCTCGACGGCGATGGCCGCGTTCACCAGGCCAGAGTTGTAGTACACGCTGCCGAAGCTTTTCGGGTCTTTGAGGTCGCTCTTGCCGGTGTCGACGATGTACTTGCGGATACGCTGGTGAATGTCGAAATCGGCGCCGCCGGGATAGGGCGTCAATGCCAGGTAACCCTTGCCAGCCTCGCCCGCCGGCAGCACGTCTTCGTTGGAGCTGGCCCAGATGTCGCCGACGATGCGGTCTACCGGGAAGCCGAAACGTGCCGCCGTCTTGATCGCTACCGGCGTGGACACACCCCAGGTACGCAAGAACACCCAGTCCGGCTTCTGCTGGCGCACCTGGCGCCATTGGCCGGCCTGTTCGTTGCCCGGGTCGGCCACCGGTATCTGGATGTTCTCGAAGCCGTATTTCTGCGCCAGCAGTGCCATTGGCCCTTGGGTTTCGCGGCCATAGGCGGAGTCGTGGTAGACAGTGGCAATCTTTTTACCCTTGAGCTTGTCCAGCCCGCCTTCGCGCTCGGCCACGTAGTTGATGAACGCCGAGGCCTCGCTGTAGAACGTCAGCATCACCGGGAAGTTGTAGGGAAACACCCGGCCGTCGGTGGCTTCGGTGCGGCCATAGCCCAGGGTGATCAGCGGAATCTTGTCGGCCTCGGCCTTTTCCGCCAGGGCGTAGGCTGCCGGTGCGCCGTTAGGCTGATACAACGCCACCGGCGCACCGTTCAGGCCATTCTTTAAGCGCTCATAGCATTCGATGCCCTTCTCGGCCGTCCATTCGGTTTCGCATTCCTGCCAGACCAGCTTTACGCCGTTGATACCGCCTTCGACCTCGTTGATGTAGCGCAGGTAGTCGATCATCCCGGCCCATACCGGAATGCCACTGGAGGCGTAAGCGCCAACCCGGTAGGTGGCCAACGGGAAGAACTGTTCGTTGCTGGCGGCCTGGGCCACCGGCTGCCAGGCCGAGGCAAGGCCCAGAGCAAGCCCCAGGGCAGCGGCGTGACGTTTGAAAGGTACGTGAGTGATGGTTTTTCGCATGGTCGATACTTTTAGGTGAAGGGTTGTGAACCCCCTCTCCCGTGGCCGGGTCAAGGTGCTGTCGATGGGTGTGGGATCGCTCAGAAGCGCAGCGGCCAGACGCGAATGCGTTCACGCAGGTTGCCCAGCAGGCGCACCAGACCCTCGGGCTCCTTGATCAGGAACCAGATGATCAGGCTGCCGAACAGGATTTTCTGCAGGTTCTGCAATTGCCCGGCATCGACATGGCCGTTGAACAGCCACTGCCCGGCATGGCTGAGCAAGATCGGCGTAAGGCTGATGAAGGCCGCGCCAATGAAGTTGCCGGCAATGCTGCCCATGCCGCCGATAATGATGATGAACAGGATCTGGAATGAGCGGTTGATGTCGAAGCTGCCGGCGCTGGCCGTGCCCAGGTAGGCAAAGGCCCACAACGCCCCGGCAATGCCCAGGTAGAACGCGCTGACGGCAAAGGCCAGGCGCTTGTAGCGCTCCACCTGGATGCCGATGACAGCGGCGGCGGTGTCCATGTCGCGGATCGCCATCCAGTTACGGCCCACCTGGCTACGCACCAGGTTGACCGCCACCCAGGTCAGTACCACCACGCAACTGAGGGTCAGCAGGTAGCGCCCTGCTGGCGTGGCCAGGTTATGCCCGAACAGTTCCAGGCGCGGTGCGCTGATGGTGCCGGACGAGGCGTAGTTGTAGAACCACGGGAACTTGGCGAACACCCACTCCAGGAAGAACTGCGCGGCCAGGGTGGTGACCATCAGGTAGAAACCCTTGATGCGCGAACTGGGCAGGCCGAACACCAGCCCTACCACCCCGGCGATCAGGCCGCCGCCCAGCAGCGCCAGCGGCAATGGCAGCCCCGGCACACGCAGCAGCAAGCCGTAGGTGGCAAAGGCCCCCACCGCCATGAAGCCCGCCGCCCCCACCGAGGTCTGCCCGGTGTAGCCGGTCAGCAGGTTCAGGCCAAGGCCGGCCAGCGACAGCACCAGGAACGGGATGAGAATCGCATTCAGCCAGTAGTCGCTGCCCAACCAGGGCAGCACGACAAAGGCCACCAGCAGCAACAGGGCCAGGCCCAACGGGCGGTGGCGTGCCACCAGGGTCAGCGGTGCATCGTCGAAGCGCGCTGTCAGGCGCGCGGCAGTCGTGGTCATGCGGTCATACCCGTTCGATGGCTCGGTCGCCGAACAGGCCGGCCGGGCGGATGTAAAGGAAGATCAGCGCCAGGAAGTAGGCGAACCAAGGGGTGATGCCACCGCCGATCAACGGCCCGATGTAGGCTTCGGCCAGGTTCTCTGCGGCACCCACGATCAGGCCGCCGACAATCGCCCCGCCAATCGAGGTGAACCCACCGATGATCAGTACCGGCAGCGCCTTGAGCACCACCAGCGACAATGAGAACTGCACACCTTGGCGTGCGCCCCACAGCAGCCCGGCCACCAGCCCGACCACGCCCGCCACGGCCCACACCACCTGCCAGATGCGGTTGAGGTTGATGCCCAGCGATAACGCCGCACGGGTATCGTCGGCCACCGCGCGCAAGGCCAGGCCGATACGGGTGCGGTTGAACAGCACGGCCAGCAGCGCTACCAGTGCAGCGGAAACACCAGCGGCCACCAGGTCGAACTGGCTGATCATGATGTCGCCGACGAACAGCGGCACGTCTTCGATGCCCAGGTCCAGCGCGCGCACCTGAGCCCCCATCAGCCCTTGGGCCAACCCTTCGATGATGAACGACAGGCCCAGCGTGGCCATGAACAAGGTGATCTGTGAGCGGTTGACCAGTGGCCGCAGCACCAGCCGTTCGATCAGCAGTGCGCCGATGATCATCACCACCACGGTAATGGCCAGCGCCACGGCAAACGGCAGGCCTTGCTGGTGCAGGCTGACGAAGGTCAGTGCAGCAAACAGCAGCATGGCGCCCTGGGCAAAGTTGAACACGCCGCTGGCCTTGTAAATCAGCACGAAGCCGATCGCCACCAGCGAATACATGGTGCCGGCGAGCAGGCCGCCGATCAGGGTTTCGAGGAAGAAGTTCATCAGTGTGCGGCCCCCAGGTACGCGGCGATTACATCGGGGTTGGCCTGCACGTCGGCGGGCGAGCCATCCCCCACCTTGCGCCCGTAATCCAGCACCACCACATGGCTGGACAGGCCCATCACCACTTGAATGTCGTGCTCGATCAGGATCACCGTGGTGCCAAGGTCAAGATTGATATCGGCGATGAAGCGGCTCATTTCCTGCTTCTCTTCGGTGTTCATGCCGGCCATCGGTTCGTCGAGCAGCAAGAGCGTCGGATGGGCGATCAGCGCACGGCCCAGCTCCACGCGTTTCTGCAGGCCATAGGGCAGGCTGCCAACGGCCACCTCGCGCCAGGCCTGCAATTCCAGAAACTCCAGCACCTGCTCGGCGCGTTCGGCAAACGCCCGCGCCTCGCGGCGGGCACGCGGCAACCCCAGCGCCTGCTCCAGGAAGAAACTGCGCTGAAAACGCGACAGCCCGGTCAGCAGGTTGTCGAGCACGCTCATCTTCTTGAACAACGCGTTGTTCTGGAACGTGCGGCCAATGCCCAGCCGTGCGGCGGTCAGCGGGTGCGGGCGGCGCAGCGGCTGTTCGGCGAAAAACAGCTGGCCGGCATCAGCGCGATAGACGCCGTTGAGGATGTTCAGCAGCGAGCTTTTGCCCGCGCCATTGGGCCCGATGAGGGCGCAGATCTCCCCACGCCTTACACTGAATGACAGGTCTGATATTGCCTTGACGCCCTTGAACGACAGCGACACGTTGCGCACCTCCAGCAAGGCGCTCATGCCGCACGCTCCAGGTAATCACGCAGCCAGGCCGGCCGCGCCGTGCCCGAGGCAACAGGGGCGCTGGGCACATCGATGCGTTGCAGGCGCTGGAAGCCGAGCAATTGCCGCACGCGGGTTTTCAGCCAGCGCCGCAAGCCGCGTTGCGGATCTTGCTGCACCCAGTCGCACAGCCGCCGTTGCCAACTGCCAGCAGGCGGCAGCCGTGCCTCTATTTCATCGGCCAGTGCCTGCACCCGTTCAGCAGACAGCAGCAACGCCGTCGGGGCGATTTCGCGGCGATCGCGGCTGGCCGACTCGGCCGTTTCCGGAAACGCCAGGCCTTCACCCCGCTCCAGCCAGCGGTCGAGCAGGTGTGTCAGGCCTTCGCGCCATTCACTGCCTTCATCGACCCAGAGCACCTCGTCCCGGGTGACCTGTGCCCACCCCAAACGCTGCGCTGCAGGTGCAGCACCGACAAACAGCGCCGACAGCGGCTGAACCTGCCATTGGCCTGTGAGCACGGCGTCGGCTTGCGGCACAAACAACTGCAGCGGCCATTGGCCGTGCAACCCCGTTTGTAGCCATTGCGCCACTTGTTCGCGGCGCTGGACAAAGGCGAACCCCGGGTGGGCCAGGCGCAGCTGGCGTTGCAAGTCTTCACCACGGCTGTTGGCGGGGATCAGCAGGGTATGGCCATTCAGGCGCCGTGCGGCCAACGCAAGCAACACCAGGCTGGGCTCGTAGGCACCGCTCAAGGCAAGCCGCGCGCCTGCCACAAAACCCTGCTGGCTCAAACCATCGGCCAGGCGTTCGACCTCTCGCTGTACGTCGATCCAGCGCCAGGCCTTCCACACGCCCAGGCGCCGATGGCGCAGGGCGACCCGGGTTGGGCGCTCCCGGGCCCAGCGCTGCAGGGCCTGCAAGTGGCTGTCGGCCACGGCATCAGCCTGCGGCGGGGTAAATTCATGCACATTCATCGCGTGGCTCCCTGTCGGCTCAGGCCGGCTCGGTAATGCTGGCCGGGGTGGGTTGGCGGCTCAGGTCGCGGTAACCGGCAGCCGGGTGCGTGGCCGGCAGCCGTGGGCCGTCACCGAACAGCTTCTCGCGCAGGGTGCCGGGGCGGTATTCGGTCTTGTAGGCCCCCCGTTGCTGCAGTTCGGGCACCAGCAGCTCGACCACATCGCGGAAGGTTTCGTGGGCCAGGGCATAGGTCAGGTTGAAGCCGTCGACATCGGTTTCTTCAACCCAGGCCTGCAACTCGTCCGCTACGGTCTGCGCACTGCCGACGATCAGGGGGCCAAAGCCGCCGATGCCGACCCAGTCGGCCAGCTCCTGCACGGTCCAGCGCTTGTTCGGGTCGGCGGTGGAAAACGCCTCGACAGCCGACTGGATGGCATTGGTGTGGATATGCTCCAGCACCTGGTCGGGCTGGTACTTGCTGAAGTCGATGCCGGTCCAGCCGGAAATCAGCGCCAGGGCGCCTTCATAGCTGGCGTAGCTTTTCAGCTCCTGCCATTTGGCCTGGGCCTTGGCATCGGTATCGTCGACGATCACTGTCTGCATGTTGAAGATCAGCACCTTGCGCGGGTCGCGCCCGGCTTCGGCGGCGCGGCGGCGAATATCGGCCACGGTCTTTTTCAGAATGACCTTGGACGGCGCGGCGACAAACACGCATTCGGCATGGCCAGCGGCGAAGTGCTTGCCACGGCTGGACGCTCCGGCCTGGTACAACACCGGTGTGCGCTGCGGCGACGGTTCGCTCAGGTGGATGCCCGGGACCTGGAAGTGTTTGCCCTGATGGCGGATCTCGTGGACTTTGCGCGGGTCGGTGAACAGCCCGGTTTCGCGGTCGCGCACCACCGCACCGTCTTCCCAGCTGCCTTCGAACAGCTTGTACAGCACCTCCAGGTACTCGTCGGCGTAGTCGTAACGGGCGTCATGGTCACTCAGCGCCTTTTGCCCCAGGTTGCGCGCACCGCTGTCGAGGTAGGAGGTGACGATGTTCCAGCCGATGCGGCCCTTGGTCAGGTGGTCGAGGGTCGATAGCCGACGGGCGAACGGGTACGGGTGCTCGAAGGTAAGCGAGGCCGTCAGGCCGAAGCCGAGGTGCTCGGTGACCAGCGCCATGGGTGTGATCAGTGCCAGCGGGTCGTTCACCGGCACCTGGGCCGCCTGGCGGATGGCCGCGTCGCCATTGCCGCCCAGCACATCGTAGATGCCGATCACGTCGGCGATGAAGATGCCGTCGAACTTGCCGCGCTCCAGCAGCTTGGCCAGGTCGGTCCAGTAGTCCAGGTCCTTGTACTGCCAGGCACGGTCCTTGGGGTGGCGCCACAAGCCGGGCGACTGGTGGCCGACACAGTTCATTTCGAAGGCGTTCAAACGAATTTCACGTGGCATGGGGACTCCTGTTCGATAGGCTCGGCACCCTTGCAAGGTGCCCTTACTGCTCTATCAACACGATTCATGCCAACAAATTAGTCGTTAAAAATCAGTACTTTACAAAACAAAGCAACACGTCCAATGCCTGCGTGACGACACCAGTGTCGATCAACTGTCTACTGGCGAACAGCAGGTTTTGCGGGTTGGTTTTAGCCGGATGGCGCCTGACCCGTTAAGATGAACGACTCTTCAACCAGATGCAGACCACAATGCCCAACGACGCACCCATCGGCCCAGGCCGGCCAAAGGACCTGGCCAAGCGCGAAGCGATTCTCGAAGCGGCCAAGGCGCTGTTCCTTAGCCTTGGCTATGCCAACACCAGCATGGATGCGGTCGCTGCGGCGGCAGGTGTTTCAAAGCTCACCGTGTACAGCCACTTCACCGACAAGCAGACCTTGTTCTGCTCGGCGGTCATGGCCACCTGCCAGATCCAGCTGCCTGACCTGTTGTTCGAGTACCCCGAAGGTGTACCAATAGAAGAGGTACTGCTGACCATTGCCCGTGGTTTCCAGGCACTGATCAGCAGTGACGAAGCGGTCAAGCTCAGCCGCCTGATCATGGCTCAGGGCAGCCTGGACCCGAGTTTTGGCGAGTATTTCTACGAGGCCGGGCCCAAGCGTGTGCTGGCGGGGATGGAAGCGCTGCTGCGCGGGGCGAATGAACGTGGGCTGCTGCGCATTGACGACACGCTGCGGGCGGCGGAGCACTTCTTCTGCCTGGTGAAAGGCGCGCCGGATTATCGCTTGCTGCTGGGCTGTGCGGGGCCGCTGGAAGGCGAAGAGGCCGAGGCGCATGTGCGGGAGGTGGTGGGGGTGTTTGTGCGGGCGTTCAAACCCTGAAATTCGGG